>SOKG01000063.1 GCA_004376205.1 Dehalococcoidia bacterium
ATGAGTGTCCCTATTTTTTTAATCAAAACTCGCCCTCTTCGGCGCGGTGAGGAGGATAAGCTGGCTGAAATTCAGAATCGTTCCTTCGCAGGCACCTGGGGGTATCATCCCAACACCGTTGAGGAAATAGCCTACCGCGTTGGTTTGAGTGACTGCTGTCCGGAGGGGATAATCTTGGTCTACGAGGGAGGCCAACCCGTGGGCTATTGCTGGGCGACGATAGATGTAGAAGGGAACACGGCTGCAGGCACAAGAAAAGGACGCATCCACATGCTTGGGGTCGTTTCCCATTACCGGGGCAAAGGTTTGGGCAGGGGTGCGCTTCTGGCGGGGCTATCCTATCTTGGGGGCAGGGGAATCGAAGTCGCTGAAGTGACCGTGGACAGCGAGAATAAGGAGGCCTGTGCGCTCTATGAGTCGGTGGGCTTCAAGATTTGGACGACCACCGCATGGTACGAAAAGGCGCTGGACTAGCCCACTTTGTATTGTCCAGTTAGACCACCTCGGCGACCTGTTTGCCAAGTACCGCCCTGTATTCACTTACTATCTTTTCAGCAACGTTTGACCAGTTGAATTTGCCTACTGACGCCCGAATCGAGCCAGCAGACTTCCTGCGAGCGTCCGGTTCTGCCAGAAGCGCAGCTATGGTGTCTGCCAGGTGAACGGGAGCATTGTCTTTCACCAAGTACCCGTTCTGGCCGTGACGGACAACGCTCTCCATGCCCCCTACGTCGGTAGCCACTACGGGCGTTCCGCAGGCCAGGGATTCCAAGGCCACCAGCCCAAAGCTCTCGTAGTAGGAGGGAATGACGCAGACATCTGCTGCGCTGTAATAAAGAGGCAGGTCTTCCTGCCTTACGGTGCCTACAAATGTGACAGTATCTTGAATATTCAGATTCCGGGCCAGACTTTGCAGCCTTTCCTTTTCGGGTTGACTATCGTCATCGCCGCCGATCACCACCAGTCTGAGATCACGCCCATTGTCCAGAATAGGCATAGCCATCAACAACCTGTCTATGCCCTTCAGCGGCTCAACACGGCCTACGAACAGGACCATGCTGCCGCCGTTGAAGCCCAGATGCTGCCGCGCAGTTTCTTTGTTCACGCTTTGGAAAAGGTTCAGGTTCACGCCACAGGGAACCACGCCGATTTTCTCAGGTGTAGCACTGTAGTAACGGGTCAAATCCTTCTTTTCCTTCTCCGTGGCGGCAATAATTCTGTGGCTGTCACCGACCAGCTCCCTTTCACTCACCAGGCGGAGCTCGGATTCCTCCTCTCCCACAGCGATTGCGTTCTTGACTGCGCCCAGCGTGTGGAACATCGTGATATGGGGGACATCCCACCAGACCTGTAACTGTCTCCCCACCCAACCCGACAGCCAGTAATGGCTGTGTATCAAGTTGTATTGCAGCCCGTTGCTCTTTCTGAAATGCTCTAAGGAGCAGGCCATGTCGGCGAGATGAGCATAGAGCACTAGCTTGTGCATGTGCTCAACTTCCCCCACCTGAAGATGAATAACTCGTGCATTCTCCCCGAGTTCTACAATTTGATCGTCTGCAGGGTCGTGAGCGCGGGTATAGATATCTACTGAATTCCCACGCCTTCCCAGCTCGCGGGCAAGCTCCCGGATGTAGACGCTCATGCCGCCTGTGTCTTTGCTTCCCAGCTTACCCAGGGGACAGCTGTGGACACTGAGCATGGCTATCTTCAATCGGTCTGCTGCCATCGGGAATCTCTCCTCCATCGGGTCTAGTCTACGCGCGAATAGACAAAATCGGCGTCACTTGAGGGCTATGCGGCAACTGTAGATAGGGATTTCTTTGCCGCCCAGGCGGTATTTGTATTCCTCAGCTCCTTTGAGGAAGTCGAATTTCTTCCTTCCCCTCTCTATACTGTCTTTTATAGAGAGGACTTTGGAGAGCAAACCTACGCTCAAGTAGCTGTGTAGGGGATCGTAGCCGCTGTTGTACAGGTATACCTTGTCATTGTAGTCGAAGCACATAACACTGGCAACAGGCAGCGCATGGATTTTCAGAATGCCGAATCTCAGAAGTCCGGCTCCAGCCATAGCCTCCGCTATTGACCTGAAGAAAGATTCCATCCTGGCGGTCATGAAGGTTGCCTTGTCTCTTCTGCTGTCCCGAAGCAGCTTGAGAAAGACGTCCATAGTTTCCGGAACGGTTTCCGCGTCCTCAATGGTGCTATATTCTATGTCGCCTGCCTCATATAATCTCCTCAGCTTGCGACTCACCTCGCGTCGCTGCTTAGTAGTTAACATCTCGAGGTATTCTTCCCAGGCAGCGGGCAAATCCAGGTCCAGTGAAACATCTTCAAGGGTGCAGGAGACCGTACATCCCTGATTCTTGGCCAGATCGACCAGATTCGTATACGCTGCGGAATCAGGTCTCAGTGACTCCAAGTACAGCTCGCTTATGTCGCTATGCCTCAGATGGTCAAGCAGGAGGGTGAAAAAAGCCTGCTCTTTTCCTGGGGCGACAACAAAGTCCATGTAATCGCAGACATCGGCGCTGCCGATAAAGGAAGCCCTGCCGTCCTTGACCATCAGGGGGGCGACACCTATTATGTTTCCATTCTCTCTAATATCGCACAGGCGTTTTTCAGCTCCAGTCCCGAACTCTCGCCACCAGGCTTCCAGCCAGTAGGGCAGAACGAAGACAGAGCTCCACGCAAGGCAGTCGCGTAGGTCTGTCCATGAGGAAATCAGGCTGTCAAAACTCTGCTCGGTGAGACTATAGCTCATACCTGCCCATACAAGTCTAGCACCTCGCCTTGGTTGAATCAATTTCGCTATGCTAATCTCGAAGCACTGAACAGCTACAAATATCAAAATGCAAAGGGAAGAGAAGTAGCGTCGTGACAGGAGTCACGACCCATCAGGGCTCAAAAGTAGATGCGAAAGCCGTAAGCCGACGCCTCGAAGCCGACGGAGCGATATAACCGGTGGGCTTCCCTGCGCCTTTTGTCGCTGCATAACTCGATCCTGTGGCACCCCTTCTCTTTAGCCCGGGCGACGACGTATTCCAGGAGCAGTTTGCCAACGCCCCTGCGCCGGTGCTTTTGAGCAACTATCAGGTTCTCCACCAGAGCCCAGGGGGTGGCGCTATGGGAAAGGTTGGGTACGATGAGAAGCACCACGGTGCCCACAACCTGACCCTCGTATTCAGCAACAAGGAGTTCATGTCTGGGGTCAGCACAAATCTCAGCGAACACCCTTCGGTAGTCATCCGGAGAAGGCCTCCGGCCCATCTCAACCTGAGAGAGGCTGATAGTCAATTCATGGTAGAGATCGAGGATGCGGGGAATATCCTCCTCGGTAGCCAGTCTGATATTCACCATCTGCTCTAAGCCCTCCTTGTCATGCCCTAAGTAGCATAGATTAGGCTTGGCTGCGTGTCAATCCAGTACAGGGACTACCCATAATTCTCAGACGGGCTCCTAGACTTGGGTAGCGAAGAAGGCTAAGATAGAATGTGAATTGCTTGAAGGGTCCCTCTGAGATAGAAAGACAATTGAATGTCAATGGCGCCATTGAAGAGGCTGTTTGAACCCATCAAGATCGGCAACCTGGAGTTGAAGAACAGGATAAAGATGCCGGCTATGGCTGTGGTGCCGGCGGAGGCGGAAGACGTGGTAATCAACCGCTTGAAGGCCTTCTACGTCGAGAGGGCAAAGGGCGGTGTGGCCATTATCGGCACGAGCTGTACCGCCACCGACCTCATCCAGGCCCCCATGTTAGGGCTACACGATGATCGGTTTATCGATGGCCTCAGGGAGTTGACCGAGGCCACGGTGGTGGAGATAACAGACAAGGGTGTAAAGATAAGCCAGGCCAGTTCAACAGAGTTCGTCGAAGCGGATACAGTGGTTTTGGCCGGTGGGCTTGAGCCGAACAGCAGATTGGCTGAGGAGCTTTCAGGAAGAGACCCCGTCGTTTATCCCATTGGCGACTGTGCTCAGCCCGGCAAGCTCTTGGAGGCCATCGCTTCCGGTTTTCTCATAGGTCAGCAAATCTAGGAATCTCTCAGGCTACCAGGCGAGCCAGCCTCCATCCACAGCTATGGTCTCACCGGTGACGAAGCTCGATGCCTCGGATGCCAGGAAGACCACGCAGCCCGCCACCTCGTTGGGCTGGCCTCCCCTTCGCATCGGGATCTTGCTGAGGTTGAACTGAAGAATCCTCTCGTCGGACTCGATGTCCCGCTTGGCCATATCGGTTTGGATGTAGGACGGGGCGATGGCGTTGACCCTCACGTTGTGCCTGGCCCATTCCACTGCCAGGGCCTTGGTGAGCTGGACTATGGCTCCTTTGCTCGCTATGTAGGGGGAGATATTCATGAAGCCGGTAAGCCCAAACACTGAGACCATGTTTATGATGCTGCCCGATTTTCGCTCCACCATGCCTTTTCCGATAGCCTGACAGCAGTAGAAACACCCTTTGAGGTTAGTGTTCAGCACGGCGTCCCACTCCTCCTCCGCCAGCTTCAGGAATGGCTTTACTATGTTGATCCCGGCATTATTCACCAGGATATCCACTTTGCCGAAGGCTCTCAGCGCCTCCGACGCCAAAGATTCCACTTCCTCTCTTTGGGAGACGTCTGTCTTGATGGGCAGCGCCTTGCCTCCGCCGGATTGGATTTCCGAGGCAACCTTCTCCAGAGGCTCCTGCCTGCGGCCGCATAGCACAAGTGAAGCGCCTGCCTCCGCCAATGCCTTGGCGGCTGCCTCCCCCAGACCAGTCCCCCCACCGGTGACGATGGCTACTCTTCCCTCGAGGTCGAAGATATCTATCGTCTTTCTCCTATCTGCCCCTGAACTTGGGCTTACGTTTCTCCAGAAAAGCTCTTCGACCCTCCTTGAGGTCCTCCATCAGCAGGAGCCCTGGGCTGAGCAGGTCCTCCCATCGGTAGTCGTCGTCGTGGCCCCGGTGAAGCATTTTCTTTGTGGCGCGGACGGCAAGGACAGGATGCTGGGCAATGGTCTGGGCCAGGCTCTCAACCTCAGCATAGAGCTTATTGTGTGGAACAACCTTGGCCACAATGCCCCAGTCCTCCGCCTTTCGGGCATCGATGGTCTCTCCAGAGAAGAGCAGATAGGCAAGCCTGCCTCTTCCCAGAACTCCCCTTCCTCTGCCGAGGGTGATAACGTGGACCGCGCCCACCTTTATCCCCTGGAGACCGAACCGGGCCTTGTCGGAGGCGATAGCGATGTCGCTCACGATAGCGATCTTGCAGCCATATCCGTAGGCATAACCATTGACGGCGGCGATTACGGGTTGTGGGATGTTCTCGATGCGGCGGAACATCCTGGCGTCCGAGTTGACATAGTCCGTTGATTCCTTCATACCCTCGAATTCCAGGTCACCGAAATCCACTCCAGCGCTGAAAGCCCGATCCCCGGCTCCGGTGATCACCACGACCCTTATATTCTGGTCATCCTCCACCAGCGACAGGGCATGATCGATCTCCTGGAACATCTTCAGGTTGCAGGCATTATGCTTATGGGGACGGTTCATAGTTACGGTGGCCACGTGGCCTTTAACTTCGAAGAGAATTGTCTCGTAGTCCGTGTGGCCCTGGTGTTGCTTCGCCGATTTTCGGCGACGCAGAGCTGGCTGTTCGCTCATAGCTTGCGCTTCTCCAGGTAGATTTGTCTATCGGACTTCGATTATATCGGTGGGTACTTTGGCCGTCAAGGCACGTGGGGTTTTTCGCAATCTGGGGATTCTACCTGCCGACCTGGACCATGTGTTTCGACCAACTCCGGGACAGCCGAGCTTTGAACTCTATTATGAGGATCGAGGTCCAATTTCCCCAGATGTGGTTGATACTATTGTTGACTGGATGCAGGCCACTCTGCGTTGACTAGGGTCTTGTCCCATTTATAGCTTCGCCAGGTATCTCCCGAAATCTTTGACTTTGGGCGGCTGCTTGCCTGTTCCTGGCTCAATTGTATGCCCTTCTTCCTTTAGACGTCCAGCCTGTGCTTCTACGCCACCGGGAAACTTTTCATTTAGACTGCCGTCCCTCTTTACAACCCGCCAGTAGGGCGTTATGTCCTTCCTTCCCATGCCCAGGTATTCTTGCGCTGCCTCCGCCGAGATCCGAACAAAAATACCTGTTGTGAGTGGGCAGGTTGAATCGACGTTGAAATCCTTTGTCAGGCGCTCCCTGATTTGATCTACAGTAACGAGTTGGCCAGATGGTGCCTTTTGCATCAAAGCATCAACAAGAGCAGGCGTGGGGACAAGCATCTTCCCTGCCCCGAACCTTTTTTGCATCTTCGGTGGCGTGTCAACTACTTTGGGCTCTTGCTGTTTTTCCAGTTTTTCCCGCCAGGTTCCGCGCGGTTTCCCTTTAGCGCTCATCTCTTCACCTTGAGTACGGTCGGCGCACTAAGCCAACTACCACTTGACAGGAACAATTTTTCCCTCGGGGTAGCCCGGTGGTGTGGTTGCCTCCAGGTGCAACGTGTCAAGCGCCTTCTCCCGTATCACTCGCATTAGGTCCTGAAGCTGTTCCTGCTTTTCCACTGGCAAACGAGCCACGAGTTCTGTAACTACCCCCTTCATGACCTCTACTCCAGGAGCGCAGGCTTTCTCGCCCTTGGTGGTTAGCTTGACTTCTGTGTACGGGTGCCCCTTGCGCTTAGGGACCCTCTTTAGCAGGCCTTCCCTTTCCATTCTATTGAGCAACCCGGCTATGGTTTGATTTTCCCGGAAGAGCAATCGAGCGATCTCGGCGGGGGTCAACGTGCCAGGATAATCCCTGCAGGCCCAGAGGACAGCGGTCTTCTCGGGTGTCAGGCCTACCTTCGCGAGTTTATTCTCTGCCACTTTGTTGACTGCAGCCCACGTTTGGCGAAGCAGCGTGTAGGTTGTGAAAGCTGCGTCGGCGAATCGAAAGTCATACATTGGATACTTCCTCCTGTCTACCTAAATAGGTATTATGAAATAGCGTCTGGAGCGCCAAGCGCCTTATGCTTAGCAAGGTTGGGACGAATGGAAAGTATGATGCATCTGGACATATGAATCCGCAAGAGATATCAGCGGGAGCAGTCTGCGAAGCTGCTTGTTTCCCCATCCCCCGCCACCCCCAAGAAGGCCCTGGCAGCAAAGTCGTAAACGAATTCCCTACCGAAATATTTATCATATTTGTCCACCTTTGTCAACTGACAATTATGAGCAGACATTCGTGGACATTGTTTGATCAAACTAGGTATAATAGGGGACGAGGGACAGGTGCAGTCCTTGCTCTGGCAAGGCCGGTGATTGGAAACAGGGCTTAAACTCTGGGGAGGCAAGGTGGTTCACGATGCAAATTTTGGTAGTTGAGGCCAGGGACCTGCCAGAGGCCTGGTTCCTGTGCTTGCGCAAGACGCTTGCGCAAGGGCGTGAGTATACCATCGACAGGGGCAGCAATGTCGGGCAGCGCAGAAAAGAACTCGATTTCATTGTCCTGCAGGTTAGACATCCCGGTAATCGACCTCTGGTTCCTGACGTGCCTTCAGGAGTACCACCTCCTTCATCGATGGAATTTGTAGAGAACTACCTGCAGTACCTGTTGACTTCCTTCAAGGCTGATAGGGAGCAGTATACTTACGGTGAGGACCTGGAACAACAGATACCGGAGTTGATTCGGATATACAAGGAGGACGGCCACAATA
Source organism: Dehalococcoidia bacterium (assembly GCA_004376205.1). Lineage (GTDB taxonomy): Bacteria > Chloroflexota > Dehalococcoidia > SZUA-161 > SZUA-161 > SOKG01. The sequence goes on from SOKG01000063.1 coordinate 7,684, forward strand.
CCAATCAAGGATTCATGGCGGTTGGGAACAGGGAATCCATCGGACTCTCCGATCCCCCTTGCTTGAGAGGCATCGATACCAGGGTTGCCAATGGAAGGCTGCACTTCATAGTGTACTTCAGGTCCTGGGACTTATGGGCAGGATTACCATCAAATCTGGCGGGGATACAGCTCCTGAAGGAGTATGTGGCGAGCGAGCTCGGTGTGGAAGATGGGGAACTTATAGCGTTAAGCAAGGGATTGCATTTATACGACTATACTTGGGAACTGGCCAGGACAGCGGCGGGGTTGGATGCGACTTAGCCCCGTGCGCTGCCAGGATCGAGCGTTGTCGCAGCCCTGCGATGCCTTGCGGAGATGCACCGGGGGTGGATGATTCAATGCTAGCGGGTGGTTATGGTTA
>SOKG01000258.1 GCA_004376205.1 Dehalococcoidia bacterium
AGAGCTGGGGCTTCCAATTCACCTTCTGCCAGAGGCAACAGAGGCAACTTCGGACCTCTTTCTCTTTCGGCAGCCTTTGAGATCTCGCTACGGGCCGGGATGAGCTTGCCGATGATAACGTTTTCCTTGAGCCCTGTTAGCCTATCGGTGCTTCCCATGAGCGCAGCTTCGGTGAGCACCCTGGTAGTCTCCTGGAAGGAGGCTTTTGCCAAGAAGCTGTCAGTGTTTAGCGACGCCCTGGTGATTCCCAGCAGCACAGGCTGCGCCGTTGCTGGCTCACCCCCTTCAGCCAGCACCTTGGCATTGATATCCTCGTACGCCAGGCTGTCGACCAGCTCTCCTGGCAAGAGGCCGCTATCCCCGGGTGAATCGACCTTAACCTTGCGCAGCATCTGGCGGACTATGATCTCGATATGCTTATCGTTAATATTCACACCTTGCGAGCGGTAGACTTTCTGTACTTCGTCCACCAGGTACCGCTGTACTGTTTCACGGCCCATTATGCGAAGGATGTCTTGAGGATGAATCAGGCCTTCGGTGAGTTGCTCCCCGGCCTCAATCCTGGCGCCGTTCTCCACCAGAATCGGGGTCATCGGAGACACCAGGTACTCGCGTTCTTCCCTTTCCTCGTATAGTATCGACAGTTTCTTGCCTCGAATCTTCACCCTGCCTCCTACTGGGGAAACAAGTGGAGGCGCTACATCGGTCGCCGTTTCTTCCTTGGCAACGCTTGGCCGTGCCAGCACAGTCGCAGCGTCAACCTGCTGGTCGTTTTCCACCAACACCTCGTAGCCCTTGGGTACAGAATACTCGTCGCGGTAGACCTCGGAACTGACGACCTTGATCTTCCTTCCCTCTTCGGTGCGGCTTATCTCAACTACACCCTCGATCTCCGAGACAATGCCCTGCAGTTTGGGCGATCTTGCTTCAAACAGCTCCTCTACGCGGGGCAAGCCACTGGTGATGTCCACCCCAGCAACTCCCCCAGTGTGGAAGGTGCGCATGGTGAGCTGGGTTCCCGGTTCGCCTATGCTTTGAGCAGCGATAATCCCCACCGCTTCCCCTGTAGGAACCAGCTGACCTCGAGCAAGGCTTCTTCCATAACACCGCTGGCAAATACCACGTCGCGACTGGCAACTGAGCGGAGATCTCACTTGAACTCTGGTAATCCCCGCTTTGGTGATCTCATCCGCTTTCTCCTCGTCGATGTCCTCGTTCCGGTCTACGAGGATTTCGCCACTTACAGGATCGACAATCGGGCTGGAACCAATCCGGCCCACGAGGCGCTCGGCAAGCGGCGCCAGCATGGTCCTTTCCGGCGGCTCAGAGACCCAGATGCCGGCTATTGTTCCGCAATCCTCCTCGTTGACAATCACCTCCTGGGACACATCAATGAGCCTTCGGGTAAGGTAGCCGCTGTCAGATGTCCTTAGTGCTGTGTCAGCCAGCCCTTTGCGAGCACCGTGGGTGGAGATGAAGTACTCCAATACCGCAAGTCCCTCTCGGAAACTGGCCTTAATGGGCAGGTCGATAATTCTGCCCGAGGGATCGGTCATTAAGCCCCGCATCCCAGCCATCTGCCTGATCTGGGAGATATTTCCCTTGGCTCCGGAGGATGCCATCATATATATCGAGCTATACTTATCCATGGAACGTTCCAGGGCGACCTGCAGTTCATCGGTCGCCTGCGTCCATACCCCCACCGCGCTAGTGTAGCGTTCATCTTCAGTGATCAACCCTCGCTGGAACTGGTTATCGATGTCGGCGATCTTTCCCTCAGCTTCCTCCAGGATCCTCGGCTTTTCCTCAGGCACCTCAATGTCATTGAGGGCGATAGTGATGCCTGACTTGGTGACGTATTGGAACCCAAGCCGTTTGATGTTGTCTACCATGGTAGCTGTGCTCTCGTTCCCCAAGAGCCGGTAGCATTCAGCAACGATATCCTTCAACGCCTTCTTATCCATGAGCTGGTTGCGGAAGCCGAGTTCATTGGGCAGAATATCGTTGAAAATGATACGACCAACACTGGTCTTCAATCGCTTTACCCCGTCAACTTGCTCCCTGACCTCGACCCGAGCTCCAATGTCGACGATGCCCAGCTCATGGGCGAGCTTGGCCTCATCGAAGCTGCTGAAGACCATTCCCTCGCCCTTCGTGCCGGGCCTGACCATGGTCAGGTAGTAGCAGCCGAGAACGATGTCCAGTGTTGGTGCCACCACAGGTTCGCCGGAACTTGGCAACAGCATATTGTAGACGCTGAGCATTACCTTATTGGCCTCTTCCATCGCTGCTCGCGATAGCGGCACATGAACCGCCATCTGATCGCCATCGAAGTCAGCGTTGAAAGCGACGCAGACCAGGGGATGGATTTGGATAGCACTGCCGTCGATGAGTATTGGCTGGAATGCCTGAATACCCAGTCTATGTAGCGTTGGCGCCCGATTTAGGAGAACGAGGCGATTCTTAACCACCTCTTCAAGGATATCCCAAACCTCAGGTTTACCGCGCTCCACGATTCGCTTGGCGCTCCTGATGTTGAGGGCCAGCCCCCGGCCAACCAGACGCCGCATGATGAATGGCTTGAATAGCTCCAGGGCCATCCTCTTGGGCAGACCGCACTGGTGGAGCTTCAGCTCAGGACCAGCTACAATCACTGACCTCCCGCTGTAGTCCACGCGTTTGCCCAGGAGATTCTGCCTGAATCTTCCTTGCTTGCCCCGGAGCATGTCTGACAGCGACTTCAGCTTGTGGTTGTTTCCAGTGACCACAGCCCTGCCCCGACGTCCATTATCAATCAGGGAATCGACCGCTTCCTGAAGCATACGTTTCTCGTTGCGAATGATGATCTCCGGGGCGCCGATCTGCAGCAGCCGCCGCAGGCGGTTATTGCGATTGATCACCCTGCGGTAGAGGTCGTTGAGGTCGCTGGTGGCAAATCTACCGCCATCCAGTTGGACCATGGGGCGTAACTCCGGGGGCAAAACAGGGAGCACAGTAAGGATCATCCATTCTGGCTTGTTCCCGCTTTTGCGGAAGCCCTCGACAACTCTCAGCCTTTTGATCGCCTTCTTGCGTCGCTGCCCCGAGCTCAAGGCAGCCTCTTGGTAAAGCTCTTGCCGCATCTGTTCGAGGTCGAGACGGCTGAGGATTTCGAGCATGGCTTCAGCTCCCATACCAGCGCGGAAAATATCCTCCCATCTTTGTTTTAGCTCGTGATATCTGCCCGCGCTCAGCAAGCTTTTTAGCGCGAGTCCCTCAAGCTCCCCGCTCCTTGTTTTGAACTCGTTTTCGAGTTGCTTTTTCCCCTCAGCGAATTGTTGCTGCAGCTGGTTTATATCCTGCAGCACCTTCTCCTCGTCTTTTTCTGCCTTCTCCTGTGATTTCAACTCCTCGATTTTCTCTGCCAGCAGCCTCTCCCGCTCCGCCAGCTCTTGAGAGGCCTCATCCCGAAGCTGCCTCATCGCCTGCCCCTTCTTCTCCTCATCGACATGAGTGACGATAAACTTGGCGAAGTAGATCACCTGCTCTAGATTGCGGGGAGAGATATCGAGAAGCAACCCCATTCGGCTCGGTGTCCCCTTAACAAACCAGATATGACTAACCGGAGCTGACAGCGTGATGTGCGCCATACGCTCTCTTCTAACCTTGGAGCGAGCCACCTCGACCCCGCACTTATCGCAGACGATGCCTTTGTAGCGCACCTTCTTGTACTTGCCGCAGTAACACTCGAAGTCCTTGGTTGGGCCGAAGATCTTCTCGCAGAAAAGCCCGTCCTTCTCCGGCTTCAGGGTACGGTAATTAAGGGTCTCAGGCTTGGTAACCTCACCGTAGGACCATCCCCTGATCTGCTCTGGTGAGGCCAGAGAGATACGAATGGTGGTAAAGTCGTTTACCTCGAGCATTATTCACTCTCCTCGAATCCGGCCAGATTTATCCCCAGCCTGGGAGCTTCTGCTGCAGATTCCATCAGGTATGTCACCCTTTCCTCGTCCTCGTTGAGCACCTCGATAGCCAACCCCAGGCTCTGCAGCTCCTTGACCAGCACCTTGAAAGACTCTGGTACCCCAGCCTCCAATATGTCCTCGCCATTGATTATAGCCTCATAGGTCTTGACTCTCCCTACCACGTCGTCGGATTTGACCGTGAGCATCTCCTGAAGGTTATGGGCAGCGCCGTAGGCTTCGAGTGCCCATACCTCCATCTCCCCAAACCGTTGTCCGCCGAATTGTGCTTTGCCACCCAGCGGCTGCTGCGTTATCAATGAATAGGGGCCTGTAGACCGGGCGTGGATTTTGTCCTCAACCAGGTGGATTAGCTTCATCATGTAGATATAGCCCACGGTCACTGGCTGGTCGAGGCGCTCGCCGGTGCGTCCATCGTAGAGCACAGTTTTGCCAAAGATAGGAGGTGACAGTCCCTTCTCGTGACAGAGGTCTTCCACAACCTTATTTACCTCTTCGGCGCTCAGGGCTGAGGCATCCAGGCCCACGTCCTCTTCCAGCCACAGCCTGAGGCAGACCTGCCTTGCTTCGCCTATACCCTCATCACTGAATACCTTCTCACCATCGTACCCACGCTCGTCGAGCCAGGACTTGGCCTTATCCAACTGGATGGTATCCTCTCCATTGTGGCTCCAGACGATTGCTCCGGCCTTGCGCGCCATCCATGCCCTCGCTAACGCATCTTCGAGGGAGGCATCATCAGCGCCGTCGAAAACTGGGGACAGTGCCTTAAAGCCGAGGTTTTTTGCTGCCCAGCCCAGGTGGGTCTCCTGAAGCTGCCCGATATTCATCCGAGAGGGAACACCTAGAGGGCTGAGTATTATATCGACCGGTCGGCCATCGGGTAAGAAGGGCATATCCTCCTCCGGCATGATACGGGCAATCACCCCTTTGTTGCCGTGACGCCCAGCCATCTTGTCCCCCTCGCTGATCTTTCGCAGTTGAGCTACAAACACCCGCACCATCTGGTTGACCCCTGGGGGAAGATCGTGGTCATCATCACGTGTGAGAACACTGACATCGATCACCTTGCCATATTCACCGTGCGGCACCCTGAGGGAGGTATCCTTGACCTCACGAGCCTTCTCCCCGAAGATGGCTCGCAGGAGCTTCTCTTCAGCCGTGAGCCCTCTTTCGCCTTTGGGAGTGATCTTCCCTACCAGGATGTTGCCGGAACCGACTTCGGCGCCGACTCGGATAATCCCAAACTCATCGAGATGGCGCAGGCTTTCCTCCCCTATATTGGGTATATCCCTTGTTATCTCCTCGGGGCCCAATTTGGTATCCCTAGCCTCAATCTCGTATTTTTCGATGTGAATTGAGGTAAACCTATCCTCTTTGGTCAGGCTCTCAGAGATGACAATAGCATCCTCAAAGTTGTATCCTTCCCAGCTCAGGAAGGCGCAGAGCACGTTTTGCCCCAGGGCAAGCTCGCCCCCTTCTGTGGACGAGCCGTCCGCCAGAACCTGACCCCGCCACACCCGATCCCCTTTGCTCACCACTGGCCTTTGGTTGACGCAGGTCCCCTGATTTGAGCGGGCAAACTTGGTCAAGGGGAAAGACTGCTCAGTGTCCTTGTCATACCTGACCACGATCTCGCCAGCTGAGACCGATGTTACCTCGCCGTCGCTGGGAACGAAAAGTACCTGGCCGCTGTCGCGAGCAGCCTCTCTTTCCATCCCGGTGGCAATCAGTGGGGACTGGGGCAGGATCAGGGGAACCGCCTGGCGTTGCATGTTGGAGCCCATAAGGGCTCGGTTAGCGTCGTCGTGCTCCAGAAAGGGTATCAACGAGGTGGTAACACTCACGATCTGCCTCGGCGATACGTCCATGAAGTCGACCTTATCCGGAGACTCCAGCAAAAACTTCTTGCCGTGCCTGACCTCGGCTTTACTTTCAATAAACTGGCTGCTCTCGTTGAGGAGAGTGTTGGCTTGAGCAATTATGTAATTCTCCTCCTCATCGGCAGAGAGATATTTGATCTCTTGTGACACGAAGGGCGTGATCTTGATGTGTCGGCGCGATAGTCTCGAAAGCCTGCGGCCTATATCTGCAGTGATCACAGCCCCCGCTTTTGCCACAACTGCGCGCGCAGCGGTAGTCACATCCTCGGCAGCCGTTTTGCCCAGGAGATCGGGTGAATCATTACTGAGTTCCCTTATTACCCTTCGGTAGGGGGTCTCGATAAAACCGTATTCATTGATTCGTGCGTAAGTGGCCAGAGAGCCGATAAGACCAATGTTTGGCCCCTCGGGGGTTTCAATGGGGCAGATCCTGCCGTAGTGGGAAAGGTGGACGTCGCGGACATCAAAGCCAGCCCTCTCTCGAGAAAGCCCTCCGGGGCCTAATGCAGAGAGTCGGCGCTTATGGGTTAGCTCGGCTAGAGGATTAGTCTGATCCATGAATTGAGAAAGCTGGGAGCTGCCAAAGAACTCTCTAATAGCAGCAACCACGGGGCGACTGTTGACCAAAGTGCTGGGTGTCGCTGTGTCTGCTGGGAGCAGACTCATGCGCTCCTTTACCACCCGCTCCATGCGAAGTAGCCCGACGCGGATCTGATTCTGCAACAGTTCGCCCACTGCCCTCACCCGCCGGTTGCCCAAGTGGTCGATATCATCGGGGTCATCCAGCCCGTTGTTGAGCATTACTATTTGACGCAGAATCGCCACCATGTCTTCTTTAGCTAGCACCCTTTGGCTGGATGGCTGACTGACGCTAAGCCGTTTGTTGAGTTTGTAGCGTCCCACTTTGCCCAAATCGTAGCGCCGCGGGTTGAAGAAAAGGGCATTTATCAGCGTACGGGCATTATCGAGTGTAGGGGGGTCTCCCGGCCTAAGCCGTTTGTACAGGTCGATTAGCGCCTCTTCCTCGCTTTTGATCGTTGGCTCACGTTCGATAGTGGCCTGGATGTAGGAGTGATCAGGGTTGGTGTCCACGTCTGCGAAGAGAGCCATCAACGCTTCGTCTGTGCCATAGCTGTGTTCGGCGTCGCTGATGGCGCGAATCAGGGTGGTAACCGGGATCTTCCGTTTTCGGTCAACCTTCACTGAGATCAGGTCGTGGTTGCTGGTCTCGAACTCCAGCCATGCGCCACGGTTAGGTATCAGTTTGGCAGAACACAGCTTTCGCCCGGTGGCCGGATCCTCGTCGAGGGTGAAGTAAACTCCCGGGGAGCGAACCAGCTGGCTCACCACCACCCGCTCGGCTCCGTTGATAATAAAGGTCCCCTTGCCGGTCATCAGGGGGAAATCTCCCATGAATAAATCCTGCTCCTTGATCTCCCCGGTCTCCTTGATCAGTAGCTGCACCTTTACCTTTAGGGGCACAGCGTAGGTGACATCGCGTTCATAACACTCCTGCTCTGAGTACTTGGCAGCAGCCCACATGTATTTCCAGAAGGAGTCCTCATCCTCAAATTGGGGCATCTCGGCACTGGCTCCGAAACCGTAGCTTGGGAAATGGAGCTCGTAACGGTTGCCGGTGAAGTCCTTAATTGGCGAGAGATCATCGAACAATTCCTTGAGCCCCCCTTCGAGGGAGGCATCGCAGGCCCAGCGATAGGACTCCTGCTGAATCTGGATGAGGTTGGGCGTTTCCAGGAGGTGGGGTATTTTGGCATAGGACTTCCTCGTCCCTACGTTATGGGATGTGGCAAAAGTCATGCTGCAACACCTTTCAAAAAGAGTAGTTAAAACAAGAGAGTGACGCAGTTAGTCCAGGAATCAGTAGAATTGGAGACAAAGCTTGGGAATAAAGGAAGGTCCATCTACAAACAGATAAAGTAACACACTTTGGCCGATTTGTCAATAGTCGCAAACGCGTAGGGATGTGCGAAACTCCCCCTGAAGCTGAGTAGAAGCCCTGATTTGAACCTGCCACAATTTTCCCCAAAATCGTTCACCTCAAGCTAAAGGGGAATAGTCTGCCAGCAATCAAAGACGTTAAAAAGGAGCACTAAGAAGGGCGATCTGATTTATTTGCTGAAGCTAAGGCCCACACGTAATTTTGTGCGGGCCTTTTTCATTGTAAAGCTAGAGGATAATAGATGGCTAAGTCGGAAAAAGGAACC
>SOKG01000236.1 GCA_004376205.1 Dehalococcoidia bacterium
GAGGCTCGGGAGGTTGGACATCGTAGTGATTGTAGAAGAGGAGGGTTGTTGGTGAGCCTCCGCTGACTTCGCCGTAGATCAGGTGATATCCACCACCTGGGTTGGGCAAAATCCGGGCATTGATGTCATACTCCTGCATCATTTGAACCAAAAGCTGCACCGTCTCCGCCATGCCCACGCCCTGAGCGCTGATACCAGGCTGGCGGCAAAGTCGCTTCAGGTCCTCAACAGCCTCTTGCCAGTGGTCATCTATGTAGTCATAAATCTCTTGCATTAGAGTTCCCCCAGTGAGTTAGTGCGAGATAAAAAAGGAGTAAGCGTTCAGCCGTCAGCTTTCAGCTCTCAGCAAAGCCCAGGAGCTGCGACCCTGTTCGAGTTTTTAGGGTTCTAGGTTCTAAGTTCAAGGTTAACCTAGAACGTAGAACTTAGAACATTTCCTAAGCTGAGCGCTGAGTGCTGATAGCTAAACACTTGCGAGCCACCACAGCCTTTGGGTCATTCATTCTGATCCCTACCAAGCCACCTCGCTACTCTGGACGGCAGCTCTCGTGATGAGCCTCTGACGACGTTGCACAGCGGTATCGAATCGAGGAAGGCTGAACCATAACGCTTGGTCTGGAGACGCTTGTCGAATATAACCAAAACACCCCGGTCGTTCTTGCTGCGGATAAGACGGCCAAACCCCTGCTTAAAACGAATTGCAGCTTGGGGAATGGCATACTGATTGAAAGGATCGTCAAACAGACCGGAGCGGGCAGCGAAGAGTGGTTCTGTGGGCACGTTGAACGGCAGCCTGGCGATGACCAATACGCTGAGCGCATCACCAACAACGTCGATCCCCTCCCAGAAGCTAGCAGTGCCCAGAAGTACGGTCTCGGGGTTCGCCTTCAAAGTGGCTTGAAGCTGCTTCGGCGAGCCATCCACCCACTGGCCCAATACCAGAATACCTTCTTCCTCCAAAGGACCTTGAATGGCAGCCTGGGTAGTCCTCAATGCAGCGTGCGAGGTAAACAGGACCAGGGTTCGTCCGCGGCAGGTGCGGCAAAGCTCGATCAGCACCCTCTCCAATGCCTGTTGATAGCCCGTGCTACCTGGATCGGCAATATCGGAGGGCAGGTAAATCATCGTCGACGTCAGGTAGTCGAAGGGCGCTCCCAACAAGAGCTCGCTAGCATACTCCAGACCCAGTCTACCCTTAATGTACTCAAAAGTGCCTTCAGTGCTCAGGGTAGCGCCGCTCAGGACGACGCAGTCCTTGGTGGAGAAGAGCGATTTTTCCAAGACTCTGGCCACACTAAGTGGGGCGATGTGTAGCTCAACTGCATTGGTCTGGCCGCCGATAGCAGCCCAGTAGATGCTATCCGCTTCGGGATGAGACACCAGGGAATCTATCTGCTGGCGCAATTCATCGTTGCGGCAGAAGAGAGAGGAAAGCTCCAGCATCAGGTAATCGTAGTCCCAGACCTTGTTATCCGCCAGGTCCTCCAGGCCGAGGTAAAGCCGATCTAGATCATTGGCGATATCCCTGAGTGCCAAATTCAGGTCCTCCCAAGCAATCTCTACCTTCGACCAGCCTGGCTGTGTTCGCTTGGCCTGGGTCAGGAGCAAGTAACGGTCATATCCCCCTTCATCAGCGGTGCGCCTTTCAATAAAGTCACGAACTCTGTCCAAGAATTGGGAAACACGAAGCTGTGCCTTGTCAACATGGCTGCCTAGAGACTCGGCGAGGTGTTTCAATTGCCTCTGCCTGGACAGAGCTACAGAGCTGCTGCGGAAGCAGTCATCGAGCCAGGCAAGAAGCCCTGTCCAGCGCTGCCCCTCCATCTCTTGCTTGAATCGGTTGAGGTAACTGAACAGATCCCACTGTGTAACCTGGGAGCCGAGCTGATTGGTTGCTTCATCCTCAAGGTGATGGGCCTCATCAATAATCAGGTGGTCATGGGGAGGCAGAATCTTAGCATCGGCAGCCATGTCGGACAGGAGCAGCGCATGGTTGACCACGATAAGATGAGCGTTTTCAGCAGCATGACGTGCCTGGTAGAGAAAACAGGTACCACGCTGGCGATGAGGGCACTGCCCTTCTTGGCGCTCATCGAATTGAGAGCAGAGCTTGTTCCAGGCGTAAAGCTCGCTGCCGCCGAGGTTAAGTTCAGCGCGGTCACCAGTTTCTGTCTCTAGCAGCCATACCATGATGCGGGCAAGGAGCTTAGCTTCGTCGAGAGACAACCCGTAGGTTGCCCGTAGTATCTCATACTTCTTCAGGCAGAGGTAATTAGCTCGGCCCTTTAACTGGACCACTCTCAGGTTCTTCACCGGGAGATTCCGCCATAGCTCTAACGCTTGCAGCAGATCTGGAATATCCTTGCCGATTAGCTGCTCTTGCAGATTTATCGTGTTGGTGGAAATGACCACAGGAACACCATTTTCCAAAGCGAAGAAGATCGAGGGTAGGAGATAGGCAATGGACTTGCCGGTGCCTGTGCCTGCTTCAACGATAAGATGCTCGTTATTGTTCAGCGCCTGAGCTACTGCCTCCATCATGCGAACCTGGCCAGGGCGATGCTCATAGCCAGACAGAGCCCGGGCCAGTATTCCGTCAGGTTCGAGCATGTTGCGCAGACTGCCTATGTCAAGAGGAGTTCTCTCAAGATGAGCGGCTAGCGGCTGTTCACCATCTTCTCCCCAGATAGTTACCTTATCTCCACCTGCTGAGGGTATTGCGCTGTCGACAGCCGAGAAGGCTGTTTTCGCCTTCAGCTCTACAACCTCTCGGAGAAAGTGAACAAGTTCCCAGTCCGCTCTCTCAGCTAGATGGACCAAGTTCTCAATGGTAGCAAGATCGAGTTGAAGGGCGCGGTCGATGAGCGCAACAAAAAGGTCTTTCGTCGCCATGGCATCAGGCAGGGCGCGGTGCTGTGGAAGGGAGAGCCCAAGATGTTTTGCCAATGATGAAAGGCTGTAATCGGATTGCTGAAAAAGGAAAACGGTTGCCAGTTCATGGGTATCATATACGGCATTGGTCGGCTTGATACCTTTTTGTGCCAGGAAGCTCAGGTCGAAGGAGATGTTGTGCCCCACGATAGGACAGCCCTCGATGAAGGAGCGAAGCCCATCAGCAAGCTCTGAGAACACGGGGGCAGCATCTAATTGAGACTGCTCAATGCCACAGAGTACTTGAATACGGTAAGGCACAGCACGCTGGGGATTGACGAGCGAATGAAAAGTGTCGGTAACCTGATTGTCCTGGAACTTGACAGCGCCTATCTCGATGATGTCATCGATTTCCGGGTTCAGCCCGGTGGTCTCGAGGTCTAAAGAGACGTAGGTCTGATTCATGAAGGATTTATACCGTGGTTCTAGGGTCTAAGTCGGCAACTAAGCTAAACTATGCGCATATTTTAACGCTGGCCACTACGAGAGGTCAACCACAACAGACCCTGTTAGCGCCAGCTTGCCAGCATTGGCAAAAGCCAGCCAAAGATGCCGGCAAAAGCAATGGTCGTGATCAAGCCCAGCCAGACCAGCCTTTTTCGAATGAGGAGCAGAATCAGGGTCACCAGCGCCGTAAAACATAAGATAGCGAGGGTGAAGGTAAAATTGGAGCTGCCCAGCCCTGCATTGGGCGAAGATTCATCAGCCAGTCGATAGAGCAAGCCAGCGATTACTCCGAACAGCGCCCATGAAGGAGGCACAACAATCACAAGGAACAGCATAACCGCACCTGGCGACAGGCCCTGGGGCAAGAACTTGCCCAAACGGTCATAGATATCGCGCTTGGAGGCCAATATGTATATCCCCACCCCAAGAAAGATCGTCGCCATCAGCAATCCGCAGATTACACCGACTAGGATATCCGTTAACATTGTCTATCACGAACAGCTTCTAAAGGGACTGCCTTCACAGTACGAACAAGATACCCCTCTAGCCCATCTGCCTCCAGATTACTCAAGATGGTTTTCCCCTGAGCCTCGTCTGGCACCAGAGCAAACAGGGTGGAACCGGCTCCTGCAAGATGAACGCTCGCGGCCCCTGCCCTCAGGAAGCGCGTACGATAGTGGAAAAGCCTGGGAAAGAAGTCGAAAGCAACCTGCTCAAAGACATTGAATAGCAGAGAGTCATTTATACTCTCCCCTTCATGCAGGTGGTCAACTAACCGCTCTGTGGACTGCCCTGAGGTGAAATGGGAGGTGTTTAGCTGCGAGTAGAGCCGTGCTGTTTTACCGGGAACAGGTTCAATTGCCGGCCTAAGCAACACCATCCACGTTTCCCGTGCTGGTGGAAGGGGGATCACTTTCTCGCCGCGCCCTTTGGCCAGGACAGTGCCCCCGCAAAGGAAGAAAGGGACATCCGAACCCAGATCGGCTGCCAGTTCCATCAATCTCTGCGGCGGCAGATTAAGTTGCCAAAGGCGGTTTAGCCCGACCAGGGTGGCGGCGGCATCAGTTGCGCCTGATCCTAGGCCTGCAGCTACAGGAATCTCCTTGGTGAGCCTAATTGAAGCTCCCTTAAGGCAACCTGTCTCCTCCCTAAGCAGACTGGCCGCTCTAAGTGCCAGGTTATCGGCTGATTGAAGACTGGGAACATTGCAGCTAAGAGCAAGCGCTTCGCCAGGCTCGAAGGTGAGTGTATCCGCCAGGCTGACGGTCTGAATTACAGTTGCGATCTCATGATAACCATCGGCTCGCTTGGCCAGAGCTTCAAGCGTCAGATTTATCTTGGCGTATCCGCGGAGTGTCAAACTCATCGTTTATCTCGGCTGGCAAATACGCGATACACCTGGGCCCATTCCTCAAGGGACAAGGTCTGGGGACGGCGCTGTGGCGCTATGCCAGCTTGCTCCAGAAGTTCGATAACCTCTGGTGTCCCAAGTTGCAGCCCCAGACTCAGAGCATTCCTTAGCTGCTTCCTGGGGGCGCTGAACCCAGCCTTTACCACCTGGAAGAACCCAGAGGCGTCTGCTACATCTACCGCCGGCCTAGGATAGACATCGATGCGCACTATCGCCGACTCAACCTTTGGCTGGGGATAGAAACTCGGCGCGGGCACATAGGCCACAATCGTTGGCTTGCCATAGAGTTGGACGCTAACGCCAAGCAGGCTCATCCCCCCGGGCTCTGCCACTATGCTTTGCCCCACTTCCTTTTGCACCATCACCACCATCAGGTTGGGCTTGAGTAACGCCTCGAGGAAATGGCGCAGGGTAGGGGAGGCGATATAGTAGGGGAGATTGGCAACAACCTTGTAACCCTGAACATCGCCTGAAGCTAACGTCTGGGCGCTGACCAGCTCGCCAGGTTCGAGTTCCAGAATATTGGCATTTAAGACAGTAAGCTGGGGGACCTGGTAAAGTTTTCGGCCCAAGGCTATGGCAAGCTTGGAGTCAACCTCAACAGCGATCACCTTCCCCGCTCTTCTCACCAGCTCCTCGGTCAGTATCCCTAGCCCAGGCCCCACCTCCACCACAGTGTCACCAGGCCCGAGCTCGGCTGCGGAGATAATTGTCTCAAGCACGCTACGGTCGACCAGGAAATGTTGCCCGAGTCCCTTTAGCGCCCTGACGTTGAGACGACGCAACTGACTCTTTGCTTGAGCAAGAGATGATCCCTCAAGGTTGCTAAGCCCTCTTCTTGCCCCGGTGCCTTGCTCCCTCACTCTATCCTCCGCAGCAAGCGCCCTCTTGAAGAAAGCTTTGGGAACAGCCACTCCGTAATACGTACCCGACTGTTCCCAACTAGCTTAAGCTCCCCGCACTTATAGGCTAAAGACCCTGATCGCGTTCTCACGCATGATCATTCTCTTGGCCTCATCACTCAGAGGCAGTGCCAAGAACTGCTCCTTGAAGGCCTTAAGACCCATGTTGTTGGTACCAAACAGGGTCTTCTCCTGACCTGCCCAGAATTGCATAAAGATGAGCAACTCTGGATGGAGCTTGGGCAAGAGCTTGGGCATCCAGGCGGAGCAGTCGCAGTAGACATTGGGATGCTTCCAGGCCATACATACCAGCTCGTTAACCCAGGGCCAGCCGGTGTGAGACCCGATGATGGTAAGCCCCGGGAAGTCCAAGGCCACCTCGTCGAGGTATATAGGGTGCCCTGGCCAGGTGGGGAAAAGCTCCGCTGCGTGCCCGGTCTGCATCCCGACGGGTATCCCTAGCTCGCTGCACTTGGCATAACAGGGGTAGAGCCTCTTATCGTTAAGGGGCACGCCAAAGGTAAGGGAGTGGAAATAGCAATACTTGGCACCGTATTCCTTGACTCCCCTTTCCATCTCCTCCAGGCTTTCCTCGATGCGATAGGGATTGTAACCAACAGCAGGTATTAACCGATCGGGGTAATCCTTTATGTGCTCGTAGACCTCTTCAGGCTTGTAATCCCAGATCAGCTTCTTATCCCAGTGAGACCACATCTTGACCGCAGGGATAAAGACCTTGTCGTAGCCGACTTCATCCATCTGAGCCACGAATTCCTCTGTGGTAGGAATAGGAACAGGCAATGGCTCTGGCAGGTCCTTCATGGTGTCCAGCAGTATATTCTTCGGATGCTCTGACCCAGGGTGCACATGTGACCTCATCATGGTGGCACCCAGGATCTGAAACTCCCTGCCTGACCATGCAGTAGGATTCCAAAAGGGATAATTCATAATGTCGACCGGCCTGATATCCTCCACTTCTGCTTTTCTCCTTTTCCCAGATTTGAGCTGGTCTGGGTCTCACCCTAAAAGGCACTGCTAGATCATGCTGAAACCGCCGCTAACGCTGAGCGTCTGACCTGTGATGAAGTTAGCGACATCCGAGGCCAGGAACAAAGCCGCGTTAGCCACATCCTCAGGTTTCCCCATTCGGCCCAAGGGATACTGGCTGATTATTCTCTCCTTAGTCTCTGGAGGAATCATCTCCACGGTTATGTCGCCGGCCCACATGCTCTCTTTACCAGCCGTCCCGGCTTTCTCAGGGATGGTAGCGCCGGGGCAGATAGCATTGACGGTTATGCCAAATCTTCCCATCTCCTTCGCTATGGTTTTCCCGAAAGCGATGACTGCTCCCTTCGTGCCAGAATAGACGGCTTCTCTGGGTTCCCCCACCCGGCCAGAATCAGACGCAATGTTCACGATTCTGCCTGCCTTGCGCTCAGTCATATGGTCCAAAACAGCCCTGGTGCAATTGACCACGCCCAGGTAATTGATCTTGATCTCCTTCTCATATTCCTCTCTGGGCTTCTTCATAAACAGTTTGTTAGCTACCCAGCCGACGTTATTGACCAGGACGTCTATGCTTCCAAACATTTCCAGGGTCTTGTTCACCATCGCCTCTACGGAATCATAGTCTGTCACATCCGTCTTGATGGCGATGACCTTTCCGCCAAGGGCTTCAGCCTCCTTGGCCACCTTCTGCCCTTGTTCTTCGTCGATATCGGCGACGACAACATTGGATCCTTCTTTCACGAAGGCAAAGGTTATGCCACGACCGATGTTTGCCCCTCCCCCAGTGACGATAACCGTCTTCCCTGCCAGTCCCAGATCCATTGATTTGACCTCCTGCAATATGGTGAGATTTGAGCCTCTTCGTAAGACAGCAACGGTTCTAGACTAGAACACCTTCCTTCACATGGCAAAAACAATCAATAAGGTCGTGCACCCGCTGTCGATCCACTCCTCCCGGCTTATCCCTGCCACCGGCTCCCATCAGGAACACCTGCGGCACCCAGAAACTGCTATTTACCGCTGCTTCCTCCCGGATCTGACGGAGTTCATAGCGTTCTGCCGCGCAGGACCCGGTGTTCATCACCGATGCACAAAGAACAGTCCCGGAAAGTGTAGGACCTCGAGCGGGAATTCAATCCCGCTATAGCGGATTGCGGGTTCAGGGCACCGCTGGCTCCCCATCTAGCACGACCCGCAAGAATGTTACTATAGGGGGGTACACCTGTCAAGCAGAGTGCTCGAAGCGTTCCACACAAGCCATCTCCCTTGAAGGAGAGGTTAGATGAGGGTGAGATGGGTAGGCTTGTGCTAATCCGTGTCGCTTAGTGGATTAGCACAAGATTAGCAAAATACCCATCGAGACCAAACTT
>SOKG01000033.1 GCA_004376205.1 Dehalococcoidia bacterium
CAGGGTCGAGTTAGCTAGGGATGTGGCGGACGAGGTTATAGACGTAAACGTGACTAATCCTGTTGATAGAATTCTTGAGCTGACACATGGGACAGGGCCGGACATTGTATTCGAATGCGCGGGAAATGTCGCGACGACACAGCAGTCAATACCTTTAGTGAGGAAGGGCGGGACAATTGTCATTGCGGGGATATGCTTTGACTGGGTCGAAACGCCGATTAGCAGTGTCGTGTTGAAGGGGCTCACCGTTAAGGGGTCTATATGTTTTTCAGATGGTGAGTATCCTTACGCATTGGATCTCATAAAAGACAGGAAGATTGATGTAGCTCCTCTGGTAACGTGCAAGATGCCCCTGGATGACATCAACGAGGCGTTCGAAAAAGCTTCCAGGGGTGAGGGCGGAAAGATTCTGATAAAGCCCTAGCGGTGGGGCTAAAACGTCGGCTCCGCACGCTCACGCTGCAAATGTCAGGGTCAAGACCCCATATTATCTCTTATGCATTTCCTTGAATTTGGCTCTCACCTCTACCCCTCGATAGGTCGCAAAGTGCAAAATGGTGGGATCTGTTCTAACGTCGAGTACAGCGGGCAATCCGGAGTCGAAGGCTCTGTTTAACGCAGGTCTGATTTCCTCGGGTTCGGTTACCAGCTCTCCATAGGCTCCCAGACTCTCCGCATACTTGTCGTATCTCGTGTCTTCACTCAACTTGGAGCAGACATCATAGTTTTCGTTGAGTTGCTGATCGTGTCTGACCATACCCCATTGGCAATCATTGCTTATGACGACCACGATTTGCTTGTTGTGTCTCACGGCCGTGTCCATCTCTTTTGCATTGAGGAGGAAGGAGCCATCGCCTGTTACTACCAGGACCCTCTTGTCCGGCTTTGCCGTCTTGACACCGATTGCGAAGGGAACACCCCCGCCCAGATGCCCCAGCAAGCCACCCTGAGCATCTATATGGCTACCTGGAAAGCTGGCGCAGTGGAGAGGGGTAACGTGAGCTCGTATGTCTCCCCCATCCATTACCAGGTATGAATCCCTGCCCAGAAACTCGCATACCTCTTTCCCAAGCCTCCTGGGGTCAACGGGCGTATTTGAGCTCGATGCATCCGGGGATAGTATGTCTTGAATGGATTTGGTAACGTTCTTCACGTTCCTTACCCACTCCGTTTCCTCGCGTTTCTTCCCGGAACTTCCTAGCGCTTCCTTCGCCGCTTCGGTTAGCTGGGTCAGGACAGCTTTGGCATCTCCCCATATTCCAATATCAATGGGCCTATTTCTACCGATCTCGGTTGGTTCTATATCTACAGAGATCACCCTCACATCTGGGGCATAGAAATTGCCGGCACCGTAGCCCAATACTTCCTCGAACCTGACTCCGATTGCAAGAAGGACATCAGCTCCTGCAATGCTCCCGAAATCCAGACCGACGGGGCCTCCGCAAAGCGGATGATCATCGGGCATGCAGCCTTTTCCGCTTATTGCGTAGCATACCGGTATGTTGAGAAGTTCAGCGAACTGAACGAGCTCCTCTGAAGCGCCTGACCAGCGGATCCCGCTCCCAATCAGTATTCCCGGCTTCTCAGCATCCAATAGCCATCTTGTAGCTTTCTTCACCAGTTCAGGGTCTCCGTAGGGGCGCACACTGGTCCTGTACCTGTGTGGCGGGAGTATCGGGGCCTCCTCTTCTTCGACCTCCAATAGGAGCGCTTCGGTGGCGAAATCCAATAGCACAGGGCCTTTGCGTCCGGTACTGGCATACCTGAAAGCTGTAGCCACATATTCGGGCAACCGTCGCGCTGCCGTGCAGTAGCCTCTCCACTTCGTAATTGACCGATACATGTCCCTGGAATCGAACTCTTGTATGGCTCCCATTCCCTCGTAGCAATGTGGTGTGTGAGTGGTGATACCGATGAGCGGAGCGCATGAATACCATGCGGTAGCTATCCCCGGTGTCATGTTGATCACGCCTGGACCTTCTGTAACCATGGTCACGCCAGGTTCGCCAGTGGCCATCGCGTAGCCGGTTGCAGCGTTCGCTGTGGCTTGTTCATGCCTCATATCTATGAGCTCTATGCCTTCGTCCACGCATGTATCGTATATCCCACTAAGCGCTCCGGAGAGGGTAAAGACAGCTTTTACCCCCTCATTCTTCAAAGCTCTACCGACGAGAGTATTTCCGCTTACTTGCGCCATTTCGACCTCCAGAAGTTGGTATTGTCAAGCCTTGACCGACTCAAGTGCTGCTTCGCCTCTATTACTTGCCAGCCTGAGGCGCCTGAGCCAAAGCGAGCCGTTTTTTGAGGTAGTCGATGACTCCTACTGGGGATGGATCGGTTCCATACAGAAGCGCCAGATAGTAGCTTACCCAGTCGCCAAACAGAATAAGGCTCATCATCTGGCTGAGGGGGCTCTTTCCCAACCCATCTACTATCTCATAGCTTACGTTTGCCTGCCTGAGAACGTCTGCGGTGACCTCGTACCTAATGAGGGTTCGGGGGTGGAGGTGCTGGGAGTGGAGGAGGATCACAAAGGCTCTCTGCGCCAGTTCGGGGGGGGACTCGTAGCCGACCACGGCATTGTGGTTTAGCTCGGGGAACGCCTCGTAGAAGGCCCACGCTTTGCTATTCTCGTTTATCTGTGTTTTCCAGCGCTGCGCTACCGATGAGAGAATACCTGCACCGTAGACGACCACCAGACGGTCATGTAGCTTGGTTGCTAGTTGTTTGGCTCGATTCAGGGACGTAGGGCGAGCGTCGTCGATGGTAGCCTGCAGGCTCTCAAGCACCTGCGCCATTTCCGCCACCTCGCCTGTCTTGTCGCTCACAAGGCCGAGATGCTGGCAGATGCCAAGCAATGGGAAGAAGCTATGAGCCAGGGCTGCGCGTGGTTGAGCTATGTAGTCGATAGTGAAAACGGGGATACCATTTTGCTCGGCGAGGGCTTTTAACCTACCGCCGGTGGTCAGGACCATATTCTTGGCTGGTGTCGACAGTGCCTGGGTGAAGGATGAAAGGGTCTCTTCGGTCATCCCCGAATAGCTGGAGGCAATAATCAGAGTATTGCCATCCACATAAGCGGGCAGGTCATAGTCTCGATGCACAGAAATGAGCACCTTGCTCTCGGCGGCAACCAGGCTGCTCAGCAGGTCGCCCCCGATAGCTGAGCCTCCCATGCCCAGAACGGCGACCTTGTTCACACTGGAATAGCCTGAGGGCAGTTCGAAGCCCAGAGCCTGTTGCCATGCCTTGAGGCACTGCTGGGGCAGCTCACGGATGCGCCCCCGCATATCCGCTGGATCGTGTTCTTCATAGACTTTGGGATCATCCAAGTCTATCATTGTCTAAATACCTACCAGCTTTCTTGCCGCCTCGAGAAGCCTTTCCACATGTGCTATGGAGTCGCTTTCGGCATATATACGAAGGAGAGGTTCTGTCCCTGAGAGACGGATGAGGAGCCAGCTTCCATCGCTGAGCCGGAAGCGAAAACCATCAAAGGTGTCAATATTGGTCACTTCAGCATTGTCGATGCGGCTGGGCCTTAGCTGCTCTAAGCGTTGGATGATCGCTTCCCGTTCCTCTGAGGGAAAGTGGAAATCAGTCCGCTCGTAGTAGTGAGGTCCTACCTTATCATAGAGATACTCTATTAGCTCCGAGGGCTTCTTGTTCATACCGACCATGAGGTCGAGCAGATAAAGCCCAGACAGGATGCCGTCACGCTCGGGAATATGTCCGCGGAAGCCGAAGCCGCCGCTCTCCTCGCCTCCGATAAGGGCATTTTCGGCGATCATCAGGGGGCCGACGTATTTGAAGCCAACTGCCGTTTCGTATACCGGCACCGAGAAAAGATCGCCCAGCCGGTAGAGCATGTCTGTTGCGGTTATAGTCTTGACTAGGGCTCCTCGCTCTCCGCGCGTCTCCAGGAAGTAGAGAGCGAGCAGCGCGAATACTTGAAGTGGCGTGATGAAGGTGCCGTTTTCGTCCAGAGGGCCAATGCGGTCGGCGTCGCCATCGGTGGCCAGTCCGACATCGGCTTTGACCTCCCGTACCATGGCGGAAAGCCTTGTCAGGTTTTGGGCAATGGGCTCCGGTTGTATGCCAGGGAAGAGAGGGTTTCGCTCAGCGTTGATCTCAATGACCTCTGTGGTGCCACCTGACAATAACTCCTTGAAGTAGCCAGCGCCGCTCCCGTACATGGAATCTACAGCTATCTTCAGACCTGCCTGACGTATACGGCCGAGGTCAACTAGTTCCGCTATGTGGCTCAAATAAATGGGTCTTGGGTCGTAATACTCGATCAGCCCTTGCTCTAGGCCGTCAGCTAGGAGCAGGCGCTTTATCTCTCCGCCGCTCAGAATCTGCTGAATGTGGCTTTCTAGCTCAGCAACGACTTCAGGGGAAGCACTGCCGCCATACTCTGGTTTATACTTGAACCCATTCCAGATGGCAGGGTTGTGGCTAGCGGTAATGATCACCCCTCCTGCTGCTCCCTTAGCCACGATGGCGTAGCTGATCACCGGGGTGGGAGCTGCTTTGGGGTTAAGGAATACCCTGATCCCGTTGGCCGCGACCACTTCGGCTACAGCAGCAGCGAAATCCTCGGAGGCGAATCTGGTATCGTAGCCAACTAGTAAGCCTTGCGAGGCGATGCCATGGTCCAGCAGATAGTTGGCCACCCCCTGGGCGCAGGCGCGGACGTTGTCGAAGGTGAAATCCTCAGCTATGATGCCTCGCCAGCCGTCGGTGCCGAACTTAATCGTTGGGGGCATTCCGTAATTACCTAAAATGAAATGGCATTATCTTTGATAGTGTTCCCAGGCCAGATCCTGATACCGTGTTCCAGCTTGTTGCTGCTACCGATAGCGATATCATCGCTGATAATCGATCCATCCACAACCCAGGTATTGTCGCCGATGACGCTATTATTGCCTACGACGCTACTTCTCACTGCTGCATCCTTGCCGAGCTTGACGTTTTGCCAGAGTATGGCCTCATCGATAGCAGTACCTCGTCCTACAGTGCACCCGGCTCCAAGAACAGCGGGCCCCGAAATTCGTACGCCTTGTTCGATGGTGCAACCTCTGCCGATAACCACTGGGCCCATGAGCTTGGCTGAAGGATGCATCTTGCAGCCTTCCTCAACCCAGATGTCGTCAGCCATCGACTTACCTGGGAAACGGGCAACGGCCTTTCCCATAAGAATGTCGTGATGCAGCTTCAAGTAATCTTCAGGGACGCCGATGTCAATCCAGTAGGCGTTGGAACGATAGCCAAAGAAAGGAACGCTCTGCTCCACTAGATCAGGGAAAAGCCTGCGCTCTAGCATGCAGTGAACACCACCGGGGATAAGATCGAGCACCTCTGGTTCGAGTACGTAGACGCCGGCGTTGATGAGGTTGGTGGTTACGGTCTCCCAGCTCGGCTTCTCGATGAAGCGTTTAACCCTGCTCTGTGCGTCGATTTCAACTACCCCGTATGCAGTTGGGTCCTCTACAGGGGTGAGGGAGATGGTAGCTTTGCCTTTGTGGTCTCGATGAAACTCTACCATATCACTGAGGTCGAAGTCGCTAAATATGTCGCCGTTGAGGACCACAAAGGTGTCCTCCAGGAATCGCTCTGCATTCTTCACCGCACCTCCGGTTCCCAGTGGCGACTGCTCTACCGCGTAGGTCAAACTCACCCCGAAATCACTCCCATCCCCAAAATGATGCTGTATGCGGTCGGGAAGATAGCAGATGGCGAGTATGATCTGGTCGATGTGATGTCTCTTAAGGTTGTCGATCATATGCTCTAAGAATGGTTTGTTCACAACGGGGACCATTGGCTTGGGGACATTGCAGGTCAAAGGACGCAGCCGCAATCCTTCTCCGCCAACAAGAATTATTGCTTTCATTCCTGTTCCTTGCCTAACTCTAGCCCAGCCTCCTCCCTCAGCGTTGCTGCCATGTCGGTGCGCTCCCAAGGGAGATCGAGGTCGTCGCGCCCGAAGTGCCCATAAGCAGCGGTTTGCTTATAGATAGGGCGGCGCAGCTCCATTGACTCGATGATAGCCCCGGGGCGAAAATCGAAGTGCTTCTTGATCAAGTTAAGAATAACCTCTTCATCTACCTTGGCGGTACTGAAGGTCTCGATGGAGATAGAAAGTGGGTGAGCTACCCCAATGGCATAGCAGAGTTGGAGTTCTAGGCGGGCAGCGAGCCCGGCAGCAACGATATTCTTCGCGGCATAGCGGGCAGCATAACCAGCGGAACGGTCTACTTTAGTAGGATCTTTTCCTGAGAAAGCGCCGCCCCCGTGCCTGGCAGCACCTCCGTACGTATCAACCAATATCTTGCGTCCGGTGAGGCCAGTGTCTCCCATCGGCCCGCCGACCACAAAGCGTCCAGTGGCATTGATATAGTATTTGGTCTCCTTGTCCAGAAGATGATGGGGGATTATCTCCCTTATCACCAACTCCTGGATATCTCGATGGATAACGTCGTTGCTGATCGTTTCATTATGCTGAGCACCGATGACCACGGCTTCTACTCGTTGGGGGATCCCGTAGCTATACTCAACGGTTACCTGGGACTTTCCATCGGGGCGTAGGTAGGGAAGAGTGCCGTCCTTTCTTACTCGGGCCAGACGTTGACAGAGCTTGTGAGCCAGTGAAATGGGCAGCGGCATGAGTTCAGTGGTTTCGTTACAGGCGAATCCCATCATTAGCCCCTGGTCGCCAGCACCCAACGTATCTTTCTCGTTTAGGTTTCTCTCTTTTTCCCGTTCCTCCAGCGCATGGTCTACTCCCATTGCGATGTCCGCTGATTGCTCCTTAATGGAGACAATGACGCCGCAGGTCTCGCAATCGAAGCCATACTTGGCGCGGGTGTAACCCACCTCGCGCACCGTGTCACGAACGATCTGGGGGATCTCAACATAGCAATTGGTGGTGACCTCTCCCATTACAATGACCAGACCGGTAGTAGCCATGGTCTCGCAGGCTACTCTAGCCATAGGGTCTTTGGTCAAAATAGCATCCAGAACTGCGTCTGAAATCAGGTCGCAAAGCTTGTCAGGGTGCCCCTCAGTGACCGATTCCGAGGTTGCAAATATCGACGCTGATTCCATGAAGGTGGTCATCGACCTCTCCTTTTCTCTAAGTCCCCAGTTCCCAACTCTCCAGGTATTTACTCTGCTCTGGGGTCAGGGTGTCTATGGCGATCCCCATAGCTCTGAGCTTGAGCCTGCCCACTTCGTTGTCCACTTCTTCAGGGACAGGGTAGACCTTGGGTTTGAGTTCCTTGCTTCTTTTGACTATATACTCCGCGCAAAGAGCCTGATTGGCAAAGCTCATGTCCATAACACTGGCAGGGTGCCCTTCAGCAGCGGCCAGATTGACCAGTCTACCTTCTGCGAGAAGGAAAAGATTTTTCCCATCAGGGAAGGCGTATTGCTCCACAAACGCTCGTATCCTCTTCTTCTCCACTGCAAGGCCCTCCAGGACGGGGATATTGATCTCTGCATTGAAGTGCCCACTATTGGCCATAATCGCTCCGTCTTTCATCGCCAGCATGTGATCTCTATCGATGATATTCAGCCCCCCGGTTACTGTGATGAAGATGTCACCTATCCTGGCTGCATCGAGCAGGGGCATGACCCGGTAGCCATCCATCACCGCTTCCAGAGCAGGAACGGGCTCAACCTCGCATACTATGATATGGGAGCCGAGCCCCTTTGCTCTCATCGCTACCCCGCGGCCACACCAGCCGTATCCACAGATCACCACTTGCTTACCTGCCCAGAGGATATTGGTCGCTCTGGTGATGCCGTCTATGGTGCTTTGCCCGGTGCCATAACGATTGTCGAAGAAATGCTTTGTTTGAGCGTCGTTCACTGCAATAATGGGGTATTTTAGCCTTTTCTCATGTTCCAGGCTCCTCAGCCTGATAACTCCTGTGGTTGTCTCCTCTGTTCCCCCGATTATGTCGCCGACGAGCTCTCCACGGTCTTTGTGAATCGATGCCACGAGATCAGCGCCGTCGTCCATGGTAATGTGGGGGCCATGATTCAGGGCAGC
>SOKG01000215.1 GCA_004376205.1 Dehalococcoidia bacterium
AGGATTATCAAACTGGCATTTTGGGCATTTCATTTTTGACCGTGCCTAGGTAAATATTGAAGAGAATGCTTTTCGGTGCGCACATCCTAGACGAACGCCACCCAGTTGTCAATGGCAGGAAGACGGTCAATGTGGTTAGCAGGCATCTTCCCCGAAAAAGTAGCGCATACAACCCCGATGGGGGTCGGGGCTGCGATCTTTGGTGTGACGGTAGGCAGAGCGCTTCAGGGTGCTATCGGTGCCCACGGTGAATCCTGCTATCCCCGAAGGAAGAGGTCCGGTGGCGAAGGAGCGGTGATTTCCAGATCAGAGAACTGGAGGCGGCTTTGCCCTAGCTGAGGTGAACCGCCAAGGTGGCACTATCCTAAGTTCATTATAGAGAAGGAAGCGGAACACTCATGCCTAAAAAGATGGTTGTTGTAAACTACAATAAGTGCCGGCCCTGAGGAATGTGATAGTGGAATCTGTGCCGCAGCATTGGCATGCCCTCACAGGCTGCTTAAACAAGAAGCACCCTATGAGGCACCGATGACCAGCCCCCTCTAGCTGTCGGGACTGCGCCAAGTGTGTCCTCGCTTGCCCGTCTAGAGCCATAGAGCTGATGTGAGGTAATTCTCCGTCGTGAACCGTAAAACATTGGAGGAACCGTGGACAAGAGAGAAATCCTTGAAGCACTAAGTCGAGTCTATGTGCGTTGAGAGGGGCAAATACGACGTGGTGAAGTGATAGCTATGGGACAGGTTCTGGTGGTCTTTGCTCATCCCTGTGATGCTGAGTTTACCGCCTGCGCCGAGGCCCTCGAGGAACTGCGACACCATTGCGAAATCTGCCGTTGCTGGATACCACCATTGTGATACAATGGACAGCATATTACTACACTACAAGAAGGTAGAAAGGAGTTGACCATAATGGAATGGGAATGGAGGACCTTCTTGCTACTGGTTCACCTGGTGTCGACGCTGCTGATGGCGGCGCCGTTCTATATGCTGGTCATCGTCAACGAGCGAGCCCGCTTCGGCGCGCCCCTGGGCTATTTTACCGACCGCTATATGGAGAACATTATCCGCAACAACTCGGTAAGGTGCTTCGTTTTCCAGGGGACCATGGCGGCAAGCGGCCTGGGCCTGATCTATGTCAATGCATGGCTAAGCTGGTCTGATCTGGTTACCGAGCCCGCTCTGATCATCAAATGGGTGGCTCTGCTGATCATGGTCAGCCTGCTCGCCTACGTCCACTTCTACCTCCAGCCTCGCGTCGAGGCCCTTGTCAACCAACTGAAGCCTGATAGCCCCGTTCCCGAGGGCCTGGCGCCTCGGATTGCCGTCCTGCGCATGAGGCGCAAAAGGCTCGCCGGCGTCTGCCTTTTCCTGGTGCTGACTGCCCTCATCATGGGGCTCCGAGCAACCTTTCTCTTAAATTACTACGTGGCCGGAATCTTCGTAGCCGTGGCCGCCCTTTATGCTTGGAGAGTCTACCGTAAGCCAGTGCTGCTGGGTTGGATGTAGCCAAGGAGCACTACGGAAGGGAGGAGATTACCGAAGAAGAGTTCGACCAGATCAAGGGAGACCTATCCCAGTTCGGAATGCGGTGGTGCAAAATGTCAACCGAAGATAAGGGCTACGGAAATTGCCCGAAGGCGGTGGAATAGAACCGCTCGGCTCTACGACCCCCTGATGGCTCTTATTGAGAGGTTTAGCTTAAGGAAATGGCGTGCGCTCCTGTGGAGCAAGGTGGAAAGCTCTAGCATTCTGGGGATCGCAGTTGGCACCGGCAAGAACTTCCCCTACTATCCTGCAGACGCTGAAATAACTGCTGTTGACTTCAGCGAGAAGATGCTAGAGCGCGCCAAAGATAGAGCCAAGAAGCAGAAGGTAAAAGTACGCCTGCAGCAAATGGATGTGCAGAACCTGGACTTTGCCGACAACACCTTCGACACAGTAGCAGCAACTTTCGTCTTCTGCTCCATTCCCGACCAGGTTCGGGGCATCAGGGAAGTTGAGCGGGTGTGCAAACCGGGTGGCAAGGCGGTGCTACTCGAGCAAGACCTTAGTGCCAACCGTATTTTGGGCTGGCTTGTGAACCTTGCCAATCCGTTATTGGTGCGGATGACCGGGGCAAATTTCAACCGGCGACCAGTGGACACTGTGGCCAAAAGCGGTCTGACGGTGGAACAGGTTACCAACCTTCGGCTGGGCCTTTTCAAGCTGATTGAAGCGAGAAAGAGGACACACTTGTCGTAAGAGGTCCTGGCTTCAAGGGTCCTATGCCAAGTCGGGGCGATTAGCGGTTGGCCTCAAAGTATTGCTGCGACAGATGTCCAGAGTCTTCAGTCGAACTGCTTGCATTCTTTCTCGCTCAAGAACAGGCAATTGTCGGGGTAGACTGAATAGCTTGAAGGTACGGCTTGAGGATAAAGGATTCCAATGGCCTTTCTGTGGCTCAAGTTCTGGTCAAAGGTGTTGGGTATGTTTGCCGGGCAGTATTCAACGCAGCCTCCACATGCGGTGCACTTCGTTTCGTCTATATAGCGAGGCTTCCTATTCACTTTGACAGTGAAGTTGCCAGCTGTTCCGGAAATCTTCTGGACGGTGGCGTCGGTTATGATTTCGATATTGGGATGTCTGGTCGAACTCGATGGTTAGCTCTGGAGGATCGCCATTGCCTCTTCTCTGTAGGCGTCCATTAGGTACGGTATTCCGGTGACCTTGGCGCACTCCTCAGTCAAGGCCATAAGCTCACGCCGGGTAATTGCAGGCACACTGAAGCACCTTGCACCCGCCATCAGTTGCTGTAATCCCACCTTGATCTTTTCGCCGTAGCTGTAGATCCCTATGGCTCCCAGAGGGATGTTCTTGATCTCATCTTTCCCGACCATGTTCTTGACGTCCTCGTAATTGACAAAGATCTCCTCAACAGTCGAGCCGAACTGGCTGACTGTATTTGGCAGCTTGCCATCCTTGAGCCACTGGGCGATATTCTTGCCAACCATGCCCGGAATCATCAAGGCTCGCCCCATGCAAACTGCCTTGCAGAATGGTGCGCCAAGAGCGAGTGCTTTGAATACACCGTCCTCGCTGCTGAACGCTCCAGCAAATGCTATGTCTGGCACCCGCTCCCCTTTATCGGCCAGCTTCTTGCAGAACTCATAAGCGGCGGCGTGCAGGTAGAGACTCGGCATACCCCATTCTTCCATCATCCGCCACGGGCTCATGCCGGTTCCACCAGGGGCACCGTCTATAGTAAGCAGGTCGATCTTGGCCTTCGAGCCCCACTTGATAGCCATAGCCAGCTCACGCAGACCGTAGGCGCCAGTTTTCAAGGTAATGCGTTTGAATCCCATATCCCTTAAGCGTTGGACTTCAGCGTAGAAACCTTCTTCGTCGATAAAACCGAGCCTGCTGTGACGTTCAAATTCCTTGATAGCTCCGTCCTTAAAGGCTGCCTGGTTAATGGCGCTTGAAGGATCCGGGGTAATAATGTATCCACGTTTCTGGAGTTCCAGTGCACGTTCCAAGCTATTGACCTTGATCTCTCCGCCGATACATTTCGCGCCCTGCCCCCATTTTAGTTCGATAGTCTCGAGGCCGTGTTTCCTGTTTACGTATTCGGCTACGCCAAGCCTCGTGTCCTCGACGTTCATCTGCACCAGGATTTCGCCGTAGCCCTGGTGGTAGCGTCGATAGATCTCGATTCGACGATCCATGTCTGGTGCCGAAACCACTTTGCCATTTGAATCAAGCTCAAGCTGTGGGTCGATACCGCAAACGTTTTCGCCACAGACCAAGGTGACTCCACTGATGGCGGCGCCAACGGCGAAGTGATCCCAGTTCTTACGGGCTATCTCAGTGGAGCCCAAGGCTCCTGTGAAGACAGGAAGCTTCATTTTAACCTTGGTGTCCCAGCCATATTCAGTCTCGGTATTGACCGCGGGGAAGGTTGCGGTGTCCGGATCGCCGACGACACCAGGGGGCAGCCCTCTGGCTCCTAAGGCATATCCCTGGATATTGAGATGCGAGTAGTCAATGGGATAGTCTTTGTCACCTCCAGCGGTGATTTCACCGAAGGGCCCGGGATAAATCAATTCCCGGCCGCGGAAGGTCGCCTTGAACACCTCGCAGTTTCCCGTGCAGCCGTCCAGGCAACGGGTGCAGAGACCGCTCATCGGCACTACACTTCTGGAACGGTTGGTGGTTCTGGTTGCTTCGTTTGCATTCGGTCGTTGCAGATTCATTGTCTAGGACTCCTTTTTGTTGATCTGGGTTGGGCTACGCTTTACCAGGCAGTATTTGTGGATAAGGTAACTACTTTTGCTGGCGAAGGCCGTTGTTCTAGAGCATCGTGGTGCCTCGTTCAATTAAGTTTGCTCAAAGGTGGCCGTTCCTCCTTTTTGTCTTATTCACAATATCTTGCTTACTAATCCCTCAACGTATTTTGCGATGGCTGGAGAGCTTGTTAGCCCTGGCGACTCGATGCCGATCAGGTTTATGAATCCCGGCAGTCCTTTGTCCTGCTCATGCCTGATTACAAAATCCCCGAAACCTTCCCCCGGCCCTTGAAGCTTGGGCCTGATACCTGCCATCTCAGGTGCCAGGTCGTCATACTCAATGAATGGCAGGAATTGTTTCACCGAGTCGAAGAAAAATCCTTGTTGCGATTCATCGACCTTGTAGTCTATTTCATCTACGTACTGTGCGTTGGGCCCTAACCTCATCCTCCCTTCAACATCCACAACAGTATGGATTCCTGTTCCTCCTGAGCTAGGTTCCGGCACTGGGTATATCAACCGATCGACCATCCTGCTCTTGTGGTTACTCACGCTGAAGTATTCGCCTTTGCAGTAGCGCAGCTTGTAGCCTGCCTCGGCTATGTCGATTCCAGCGAGCTGAGCTATTTCGTCGGAATTCAAGCCAGCGCAATTTATCAGGATTTCTGTCTTGAACGGAAATGACTTAGAGCCACTTTCCACGGTAACTTCGTATCCATCGGACAGCCTTTCTATTCCAATGACTTTGGACTTGTAGGCTATTTCAGCCCCTTGCTCTTTTGCCCTGTTGAGCAAGTATTTCATCAAAGCGTACGAGTCTATGATCCCGCTTGAAAGTGAGAGAATGGCTGCGATTGCTTCCACATTTGGTTCGAGTTCTCTAAGCCTTTTCTTGGAGAGCATTGCCAGACCCTTGACCCCATTCCTTTTTCCTCGTTCCAGCAATGCCTCTAATTTCCCAACCTCTTCGTCCTTAGTTGCTACTATGAGTTTGCCTGTCTTTCTACAGCCTATACCGTGTTGCTGGCAAAGGTCGTAAAGCAAGGCATTCCCTGCGACGCAGGTTTCTGCCTTCAGCGAGCCTTCAGGGTAGTATATGCCTGCATGGATGGTCTCGCTGTTCCTGCTGCTCGTTTCTTTGCCAAATGTCTCGTTTTTCTCCAGTATGTAGACTTCCCCGTATTTTCCCGCTACTTGAGCGGCTACAGCCAGACCTATAACTCCGGCTCCGACGATGGTAATCAAGGCGTGGTCCAAAGCTCTATGCTATATTCCTACCGGAACCCCTTTTTCTTTGAGGTACTGCTTCGCTTGCGGTATCGATATTTCCCCGAAATGAAAAATGGAAGCGGCCAGGACTGCTGATGCCTTCCCAATGGTTATGCCTTCGTAAAGGTGCTCAAGCGTGCCGGCGCCACCTGAAGCAGTGACCGGGATGGAGATAGCTTCGGCAACCGCTTTTGTCATCTCCAGGTCATAACCCTCTTTGGTGCCGTCGGCGTCCTTGCTGGTGAGCAAGATCTCCCCTGCACCCAGCTCTTCCACCTTTTTCGCCCATTCCACAATACCGAGCCCTGTTCCTTCGGTGCCACTTTTTATCACGACTTCCAGTCTTGGAAGACCGCTCCCGGGAGGATTCTTCCTCCCGTCAATGGCAACAACGAGCTTCTCTTTTCCAAATTTACTGGCGGCTTCCCTTATGAGCTCGGGATTCTTGACGGCAGAGGTATTGATTGAGACCTTGTCCACACCGAGATCGAACAGTTCTTTCATATCCTCGATGCTTCCAATGCCACCACCTACGGCAAAGGGGATAGTAACAACATCACAAACCTTCTTGACCCACTCCAATCTCGTCTTTCTATTCTCTACTGTAGCGAAGATGTCGAGGAAGACAAGCTCATCCGCCCCCTCCCGGCAATAGGCCTCCGCCGCCTCCACGGGGTCACGGGCGTCCCTCAGGTTGACGAAGTTCACTCCCTTGACCACTCTGCCATCCTTCACATCCAGACAGGGTATGATTTTCACCTTTTCCATCTACAGCTCCTCGAATTTGGTTAAATCCTGATACTCCATCACAGTGCTCATGGCACGGTTTTCAGTCTCGATGCCAGCCTCCTCGGCAGCGGCTACCGGATTCAATCCACCCAGAAGTATCATGCCAATGCGGTTGAGTTCGATGGGAATCTCACAGACTGGCTCGCTCGTGTTTCCCATTACAAACAGCCCTCCCAATCCGGCCCCTCTGAGGCCTGCCACGACTTCCTCTGCTATGCTCTGGCATATGACTGGGATATCACGGAAATTGGCGAGGATTCTGCCGTTGCCCTTTCTTACTGCGTCGCTCACTGAGGTCATCCTGGCCCGGATGAACACCTCCGATGGATCAAGGGACGATGCAGCATAGTGAATGAGCTCAACAAAGCGAAAGGGTCTGTGATCTCGGATTTCCAATATGCCACCGAACTTGGAGTCCATGGGGACACCCGCCTTCAGCAAGGCCCCGTTGATCACGATGCTGCAAACCGTAGCAAACCCTACCTTGCCGTCTGGGACGATGATTTCCCCGATCCTCTCTCCCTCATGAGCGACAGCTACCAAGTCGCTCACGCATATATCCCCCTCGAAGACTGGTTTCATTGCTTGGAGTGCCTTGCGGAACTTGCCCTTAGGGAAAAAGGAGACGTTGACGGGAATAGAACCACAACGCTTGTCGCAGTCGAAGTCCATCCGAAAAGCAAGCAATTGAATCTTCGAGATGGCGAGGCCAACCTTGTCCCTGACGAGAGCGCTCCTGAGCTCCTCCTGTCCCTGCTCGGTAAGCACTCGACCGTCTCGAGGACCAACGAGACGAGTCAGTCCTCTTGCATCCGTGTCTTTGAGATGAAACCGCACCATCCGTTCGCCCAGTTCGACCCCGTAGGCCCTAAGGCGACGGGCAGCGACCCTAGCTCCCAGCGGTTCCCCGGAGTCGCTGAGAACCTTCAGGATAGCGATCACCTTTCTCTCAACGTCCCGTGTTTCAAAGCCCATGTTTGTGCTTCACTTGTCGTTATGGATACGGAAACCTATTTCCTAGATGCTATCACGCGGGAGCATTCTTGTCAATACTTTTGTCTGCTGTTATCCCCGGCCATTCGCAGGAAATTGGCGAAAACCCTTAGGCCAAGGCTCCCGCTCATCTCGGGGAGGAACTGAGTCGCGACTAGGCTGCCCCTTGCAAGTACGCTGCAGAAGGACATGCCGTATCCGGTGGTTCCAGCCACGATCCCTGTACTGTCCGGATCCACGCAGTAGGAATGGTCGAAATAGAAGCAAGTGTTGTCTGGAATCCCATCGAAAGGGGGTGCTCCTCTTCAGGCCCCCCCCTGTTTTGAAGCTAAATTGGTGCTGGTGAGCCGTGCGGGATTCGAACCCGCGACACCCTGATTAAAAGATACAGGTCACTTGTGCCACCCAGTGCTCCCTAGTATCATGCAATGCCGTCTAGTTCGAAGGTCACACCCTGGTTTGTATCGTTTGGTACCGTCCTGTATCAGGACGTGTCAAGCAGTTCGTTAGCAAAAATGTTTGCAAAAACGCTGCCGATCCATAGGGCGAGAGCGAGTACGGATGCACAATCTGCACACTTGTTGCTCTGATTGCACAAAATGGACTATTGTTTACCAGCAACCACGGGGTTATGGGAGACTTGAGGATCCTATTTGCTGAACGGCTGCCTATGCATGATGCAATTACAAAACTGGAACTGAGGGTGGTGTTGGGGGGGGGAAGGGGGAGCCTTCAGCG
>SOKG01000085.1 GCA_004376205.1 Dehalococcoidia bacterium
GATAGTGTGACTCGACGTGCCGAATGACGTCGAGGGCGTAGATGAAGCGAGTATTCTGCAGGTAGCCTATTGAGAAAGGAAAGAGTGAAGCTGAGCCTTTGTCGGGTCAAATTCCCTTTCAGCTTGAGGTCAGGAAAAGGCCTGATCGCTGGCCTTCTCACCCTGAGCGGCACAAGCCCAAGATTGCCCTATTGGTGTTTAGAAGTGAGTCTGTAGCAACTGTGTGGGGGCAATTACTCCTTGTTTGACGTGTTCTGGGGTCCTCCTATCCCCGCCACCGGCCGTATGTCTCCCTCTCCGCAAGTTCACCGAACTGAGGCAGCAGAAACCTCTTGCCCTGATAGGCCTTGAACATAAGCAGAAGCCAACAAATGAATCCCACGGTAACAACCGCCCACATCAATATGGTGAATATTATCCCTATATAGGGTATCAGCGCCAATATGCGAAGCGCAATTACAATCACAGCTAGTGCCCCAAAGGTAACTATGGATTGCATAGCATGAAAACGAACATAATCGTTGTTCTTCCCTAAGAGAAAGAAAACCAATCCGGTGACAAAAACCAGGACATAGCTCAGCAATGAAGCAACATTCTGGCTTAGACCAATGATGGTGGATTCCGACCCTTCCTCTTTTGCAAGAAACTCACCACAACTCACACAGAATCTGGCATCCCCCTCATTACTATAACCACAGCTGGAGCAATCCATGTCGTTCCTCTCCTTCTTGTTATGGATATCTCGCTTAATCGAACCACCCGCCTATGTTTTCGCGTAGGTTCTTCCACCACGCTCCAGGGTCATCTGTCAGAACCTGCCAGCCAGTACTCTCCTCATCGTGACCCATATGTATCACAAACCAAATAAGAATTGCCAATATGGCAACAAATACAAGGAATTTAAACAGCCGCCAGATAGTTTTCCATGAACGTATAAAGGGCCTATGGCGCAACTGACAATTTGCCGGTTGGGTGTTGACACCGGCACCAGCGGCGGTCACTGTTATGTCATAGCGTTTCTCCTCACCCATAAATCCCCGTTTGGGCCTGGCTATCATTCGTATTTCAGCGGTATTCCACGCCCTGATAGTCACCTCAGGCCTCTTGGTCTTGAATTGGAACCTGCAGCCCTCATCCAGATCAGTGGCCTTCAGCTGCGCTTGCTCGGTATCACGTGCCTTTTCGGTCTCCTTGGGCCTCCTGGTCCAGAATTTGAACCTACTCTTACGTACCTCAGAGGCTTTCGGAGCGAGAATTACGTCGCTCACTCCTGTATTTTCTATGTTTACCCGGAAGGTACCCTTCCTGCGGCCAGAGACATTCACCGGTCGAACCTCGAGCCTGCATTCAGGTGCTGGCAGCACTTCAAGCTGGCCAGCGACAATGGTTACCTCCTCCGGAGCAGCCTGTGAGCGCACGCTTATGACAAAGGGGTAATTTCCAGCTCTAACCCCTTCCTTCTTGGGAGGTTGGAAAGAGAGTTGCACTTGGTCCGTAGCTTCTGGCATCAGGCCCACGCTTGAGGCTGAGCGAATGCACCAGGATTCATCGATCCCTTCTATTCCAACGCTAAACTTGTCGACGATATCTCCCAGGTTCTGTACTTGCAGCATCGCTGGCTCTGGCACGCTTCCAGCATGCACCTTAATCTCCCGGGTGGAGAGAACTGCACCTATCCGCTCGCTTGACGTCTCCTGCGGAAGTCGCAGCGGATGCACCTCTATCGCCTCACTAGCGGTCCTGCCCCTGTTGATCGCGGTAAGCGTATACGTAGTGCTTTCTGCCGGACACACAAACACATTCCCTTTGGCGTCCACATCTTCACCGTTTAGCTCTACCTTACGGGCTCTTTTTACCGACCAGGCGATTATGAACTCCCGTTCGTCTTCTGTAGTTGCCTTAAAAGTGTCAATGATTGGCTGTCGCGCATACGATGGGAACCTTATGCGTGGAAACCGTATTCTCCTTAGCCGCCGTAAACTCAGGCGAGGCAGGCTATTGGTCCACGAAGTGCGAACGAACTCGGCATCAGCAATTAGGGCATCGGCGCGTATTCTGCGACTGCAGCCGGGGCAAAAAATAGGAGTTCCACCATAACGCTGGCGAAGCCTCTCACTGTACCAGGGACCTATAACCGGAATGTCATCATAGCTTGGCAGGAATTCATGTCCACAGCGCGTACAGAACCTGAAATCAGCACGAGCCTCTTCTTCAGCTCGTGCTGTTGCCACCCAGAATCCGAACGTTTTCTCACCACCGAAGAAAGCTAGCCAGTTGGGCCTTACTTCCAGGTTCGCCCCGGCTCGACCTCTGCCGGGCACGGTTAGCGTCTTGATATCGAACCGATAGCGCAGTCTCTGCCTGTCATCTATGGCCTCAAGCCTTACGGTGGCTGTGGACTCGTGAGGGTTTGTCACTGTTACCTGGTAATCTGCTCTTCGTCCGACTGCTTGTTCCGGAGAGATCTCTAGCCCCAGGTCGAGAAGTGGCTTGATTTCAATACTCAGATCTGCGGCCGCTATTTCGTCGGGGTTCTCCCGAGAGACGATCTTAACGCGAAACGAATAGCGGCCAGGCTTATCTTCCATTGCCTTTGGAGGATGAAGTATGATTCGCATATCGTCTTGATCATTGGGGAACAGGGCAACACTGGAAACAGGCAGGGTATACCAGCTTGGGTCGATTCCATCGATGCTGAGCGTGAACTGGTCTACAGTCTGCCCCAGGTTCTTCACCTTGGCGATTACCTCCCCGGTCGCTCCGGCCTGTAAGGCAACAGCCTCTGGCTCGATGCTTGCTCCAATATTGTTCGCCATGCGTCCGCTCCTATTTACAGTCTAGATTTGCTATCCGTGTATCTCTCAGGCAGCACCTCGATGCTTAGCCTCTGTTCATCCCTGCCCATACTTGATGATATTGGTTGCAATCTCTATGGAGCTTCTGATGACCTCACGGGACAGCGGTTGATCCGGACGTCCGCCCTGCCAGGCACATCCATAATCACCTGCACTATAAACCATTTTACCACCCGCGAGAAGCATTCCGGCCTCTGCACCCTCGGGAACTGCAGAGAATACATAGGCCGATGACAGGAGGGGGTGACCTCGTTGAACGTTCTCTAGTTTACAGTTGAGCTGGCTGGCAAGTTGATTGAAGGCCAAACCGAATTCCTTTGCCCCTTTGCCCCCTGCCTCCGCTTGCCCGTCGGAGCAGCCCTCACCGAAGATTATCCCGCCTGACTCCAGAAAGGCACCAAGGACCTCCTGCTGCTTTGC
The DNA here is from genome assembly GCA_004376205.1 of Dehalococcoidia bacterium. GTDB lineage: Bacteria > Chloroflexota > Dehalococcoidia > SZUA-161 > SZUA-161 > SOKG01. The sequence continues at coordinate 3,276 of SOKG01000085.1, forward strand.
AGTCAGCTCAAAGCTGGTGTTGCCGGTTAGGTAGAGAATCTTGCACTGCCGGATATCCTTATCAAGTGAGACATTCTCTTTAAGCCCGACTTCAGCGCTATGTAGCAGGTTCATTTCCCCGATCAGGCTCTTCAAACCGGCAGAGTGCACATCCTTGCTGGCTTCTCCCAGCACTGCATGGCCTAGTGTAATCGTTTCCCGGGCGGGGCTGGCTTTTTCCACAGCAGCACTTGGTTTCTCTGGCTCAACTGGCGCAGGTGGTACCACAGATGGCGCTGCAGGTGGTGCCACAGATGGCGCTGCGGGTACTGCCTCAGGAAGCTCTGCTGCTGCTTCCAGTCGAAAACGCAGGTTAATCTCATTCTTCCCGGGCTTGAGTGGCTCCTTGGCATCCCCTACTGCTTGATCAGATGGATCATAGTCTATACGAGCCAGCTCCAGATAGGGCTCATCGGGAAACTTGTCTCTTTCTTGGATTCGGTAAGCCTCCAGGATGCGGGTGGGCTCACCACCATCCGGGGGTTGATGTGGCCCTGCAGGTATCTCGCGGAACTGGATAACGAGGTAGACCTTCGCTTTTTCGCGTGTTTGGAGCTTATGTCGCTGAACTTCGGGGACTATGATGACGTTCCCCTCAGGATCAATTCCCATCCCGGGATGAATAGTCACCGATTGGTCAGCTGGATCGCTGGCCGTCACTTCGAGGCCACTGACGATCCCTATCTGGTGGTAAGCCAGCACATGCAGTCTCTGCTGGTCGCGATGGTATGTATGCGCGTCCCGCCAGGTGTCAGCATCTACTACCAGACCCTCGAACGGATTGACCCTCTTGAACTGAAAACTGACGATATCACTGAGTGCCATTGCTATCCTCCACTTCCAGCTTATTTCGTCTCACGATTCGGAGAGTGTAGACAGTGTGGGCTGGTTTTTGGGCATCAATAATTGATCTGACCTTCTGCTCACTTACTTGACTTCTTTCGTCGGGCTCCAACGTCACGGTGAAGTGGTATCCCCCGCCGGAACTGCCGAGTTGGGTATTGACGCCCAGCCTGGTATCCGAGTCAAGACGCATTCCGGGGACATACTCGGATATCTCGGGAATGCTGTCTGTGTAGATCCGGATGTATTGGGCCAGGCCACGTTCGGTCCCCCGCCAGCGGTAGAGTTCTGCAGCCCTTTTGACCAACTCTCGGCGTTTCTGCTCAGGCCATGTTGGGTCCAGGGCGAAAGCGACCCAGGACGCAAGCCAGGGGAGCAAAGACTTGGGGGCGGTCAGCGGATCGAAGTACGAAGCCAGATTGCCAATCATGTTTTCGATTGGTTGCAGCATGTTCTCGAAGATCAGCAGGAAACGTCCCATAAACTCGTCACCATCGAGCCTGTAGCCGGCACCATCCATAGTCTTAAGATAGTGGGGCCGGGACGGATCATGCTCAATAGCATCCCTTATGCACTGAATGATGTGCGGGACCGCCCCATTGCTGCCAGTGCCGGTTTCCTCCGATTCCAACTCGACATTCGCGATGATTTCCTCTTCGCTGCATACCCTGCCCTGCCTCTCGTACAGGAATGCTAGCAGATTGAATTCTTCTTCGCGCAGCGAAACAACTCGTCCAGCCAACCATACTTTCTTCTTATCTAGATCGACCCTGAGCTCCCTGCGATACAAAGCAGGCATGTATTCGAGATAACTGCTTTGCAGCTTCACACCGCTCTCATCACCCGTTGCTTGCATTACCGCTTCCTTTCATTCACTACAGAGTTAATCACAAATACTCTGAGTATGTCAATGCTTCAGCCAGGTTTTCGTCTACTCTATCACTGTTACATCATGCTTATGTGAACAGATCAGGCTATCAGGGGCAACACTTACCCTGGTAGCCGCTTCTCCCCGCTCACCGGTTTCGGGATCGACGGGGAAAAGCCTGACCTCATCTATATACCTGAAGTTCCCCATCGCGTAGATTGCAGCATAGATTTCGGGTACGTAGATATCGTGTCCGAAGGGCCAGCCCTTACCATCGGCACCGCCATGCACCGGATTGATATATCGATACAGCATCCTTTCAATCTCAGCGGCTACTTGCTCAAAATCAGTGCCTGCCTTTCCCTTTATCCGCGCCTCTACGGTAATGGGCACATACTTTGGAGTTATGATTTCCAGGCGTGTTCCCAACAGCCGACGCTCATCAAGATACGCCTGTACTTCCTCCTGACCTTGTCTGGTAAGCTCCAGATCCTGTATTGGTATCGGGCCGTCCATCAGAGGGACTACAGGAACGAGCATCAATCTGACCACGCCGGTGGACGAGTCTTGTCCCATTCCGGGGGTCCCCCGAGAGATACATCTGGCCCGAGCCACTTGCGGCGATGCCTCCATCGCTAGAAACTCAAAATCATCGGCTGTGACTGCTCTGGTGCAGGCTTTGATCACTCCCGGTGCCCGCATCTTGGCATGCGCCATGGTTTCTGGTTCGGTGCCACCTCTTGCCGCTTCCAGGTTGGTCACCGAAGCAACATAGGGGATGGATGATTTCAGTACCGTGATCGTTCCCGGTCCCACATTGCCGATCACACCGCCTCCACAACGATAGGAAGTGAAGCGAATCTGACGTCCAGCAGGTGGGATCATCCCATACTGCCGCACTTCACCAGAGAGCTCCTTGATGGAAAGCCCGAACTGGATTTCCCCAGTGACACTATCGCAGGTGAAGTGCAGATCATCGAGGCGGGAGTACGAGAAATCGCTTATCTCTTGCCACTGATGGTATTCGCCTGGTGTATCTCCCTCCACCTCAAGCGTTTCTCCTGTTCCCCGAGGTAGAGCCGGTGTATTCTGCAAGGAAAACTTCTGTCTTGAGCTGCCATCGCTTCGTCCTAGCATCTCACCGGTGATTCTCACGGACTCACTGACAACGACCGTGCCTCCGATACATTGCGAGTTGATACTCGCTACTTTCGGCGATCTGCTGTATGGTCTCTGTCCTTCTCGAGGCTCTACTGCCCGGCAGCGTATCCACCATGCAGACTGACCATTTACCTCTATCATCGGGTAGCCATGCGGGATGTGCAAGACAACCTGGCCTTTGGTATTCAGTCCTCTGGTTGTATCCTTCTCAAGTCTAAGCTGTGACCATTTCTGGTAGTCGTTATCCCAGAACTCCCAGGCCAAGGGCGGATCGTGCGGATCGACACCAATACCCTCGACACTACTTTCTATGGTCAGGTTCAAAGCTTGGGCGCTGAGGTCTTCGCTGTACCCCAGATATAGAGCATTGCCTGGTTGAGGTACCTCTTCAAATATCAAAACATGCCGCTCAGGCCTGTTGAGCGCCGGCATGCAATCTTCAAATGCAGAATCATCAGGGGTGGTCAACGCATAGGTCAGAACAGGTGGAACTATGGTTAGATCTTCGTCGGTGGTGAAAGTGACCGCCTCTCGAGTCTCAGTTCGAACCGTAGCAACCTCGGTTCCACGAGGTATCGTTACCGGTCCGGGCTGCGGGGCGGATAGCCTGAAGAGCACGTCGGCCCTGGCAGGTTTGGGTGCTTCCAATTGGATGCCGATCATTTCCATGAACTTGATGTAATTCTTGTCAGGAACCTTGTTGAGCCGGTACAGGAGAACCTCTACCATCCACGCAAATAGCTCAATGAGCGTGATGCCCGGGTCACTCAGGTTGTGGTCAGTCCACTCGGGACAATACCGCGGTATCATTGCTCGGGCTTCCCGAACCAGGTCCTGAAATGTACGATCGTCCAGATTTGGCGCTTGTAGTGCCATCTGCGTCCTCCTTGGTGGCTTCAGCTAGCTAGATAGAACGGGTAAACAAGAGTGCGCTCGTCACTCGTGGCCTTCACTTTGTACAGTATATTCACCAAGAGCCTTGAAGTGTCGCTAGCGTCCGCGGCGGCGTCGACATTGAGCACCTCAATACGTGGTTCCCACCATGCCAATGCCTCCTCCACATATTGTTGCATCAACCCCCAGGTTGATGCGTTGTTGGGAGCAAAAACCAGTTCGTGTATGCGACTTCCAAACATTGGCCGCATCCGCCGTTCGCCCTGCGGCGTACCCAAGATGATCCTGATCGACTCCTCGATACCGCCCTCTTGCTTTGCCATGGCAATTCCACCACGGCCGTCCAATCCCACCGGGAACTGAAATCCTGCTCCAAGTATGTCCTCTACTACCTTGCCATTTTCCATAATTTGAATCCTTTCTCCGTGTCTCGACAGGATGTCTCCAACTACGCTTTTCTTCAGCTTACTCCGCAACCACCTGACCGATTGCGACCCTTGCGCCTACGCTGGCATCAGGCGGTCCACGTTCTGCAATGGTATCTCAACCGCCAATCAGGACGGTAGGGCAACCGGGCGGAATAATCGAATCCGGTGGACCGGTGCAGGTCGCCATGTCGCCCACCCGGGCTGCTGGTTGGCCACCGATCAATACAGTGGCACTCCCCATTGTTATGGGCCCGCCGACGTGCGGGACGGGCGGCGTGCCGGGAGTGACCATCGGGCATGCGTGCATATCGCCTAAGCGGGCTGCCGGCTGACCACCAATCAAAACGGTAGGAAAACCCGCAACAATCGAGCCCCCGTGAGCAGTCATATCACCCATGCGGGCCGCCGGACCGGGCATAAGCTCTCCTCCTCGATTCTCTAGTTTATCTTGACCAGGCCACCCTGGATTTCCACCATCGCTGATCCCTTCAGAGACAGGGTAGGGGCGCTGACCTCTGCTTTTGCGGTGCCCT
>SOKG01000219.1 GCA_004376205.1 Dehalococcoidia bacterium
CGCCCTTGTCGCGCTGCTGGTGGTGGCAAGACTAGGGATTGCGCTGTTCATCAGACGCATAATTAGTTACATAATTAGCCACGTAAAGCGTTGAGCGCCCTTTCTGCTAGCGCCACCTGCTGGGAGTATTTACTAAACAAGTAATTCCGTTGTATAATGCTGCCAATAATGCTGGCACGAAGGGGGGGTAATGATCAGCAACGTCAAGCATTGGCCAGATTTGCTTGGGCAACAGTAACGGCATGGTGCCCAATGCAAAGCTGGTGCTTTCAACAAAAAAAATAAATGGAGGGGAGTGAAGAAGCAATTTAGAAAACAGTGGACGCATAGTAGAAGGCTAACGCCTTTCTAAACTGGAAAATGAAAGGAGGAAAACAGGGCAATGCTTAGAAATAGATTCATAATAGGGGTGGTACTGTTAGTCTTGTTAGGGGCAATCGCCGGCTGTGGGGTTGGCTCTGAGCAATCCTCTGAAATGGCGAACACCCTCACCATACAGGGCAGGGTGGTTGTAGATGCCTACCACTATGATGAGGCAACAGGAACCTATGTCCGTTTCTACCATCATGAGAGCTCAAACCTCATCGTCACCATAGGCAAGGACTGGATTGCGCAACAGCTAGGTGGCTCGCCAGACTCCAACCCGGCGAAATGGATTTCGCTTTCACTCGATGGGACTGCGCCAGTCGTAGGTTGGACGCAAATCCCAACTGAAATTGCGGCTGGCGGGTTGACAAGGGCGGATGGCACCTACAGCCACACTGGTGGCACAAATACATGGGAAATAGAAGCGACATTCAGTGCCACGGCAACGCATACCGATGTCCAGCTAACTGGTCTACAATATGCTGTTTCAGGCGACAACAACCTTATGGCTGCAAAGCAGTTTACCGCGGTTACCCTTAACGACGGTGACGCTCTCACAGTAACCTGGCAGCTATCGCTCACCTAAATCAAGCAATGGGCTGCTGTGCGAGAGAGCGGGCTACCCTATCGCCAGATTGGTTCCCAGGGTAGGACTGTCTCGGCAGAGGGTGTGGACGATTGTCAACGGCAAAAGGAGCACCAACAAGCCGAAGCTAAACTTTCCTGTTATGCTCAGCACAGGCGAGGCAGCCCGGATGCTTGGTCTGCATGTCAATACCGTGAGACGCTGGGATAATTGGGGGATACTATATTCACGACGCGTTGGCCCAAGGGGTGATAGAAGATTCAGGAAGGATGAGATTGAGGAGCGCATGAGGATGATGCAATCACGCCTCAGCCCCGGTAATGAAGAAAGGAACTGAAACAAATGCTCGAGACAATGTACGACCTTGAGTTTGAGGACGCTAACAGAACGATATGGTTCCTAGTCCGGCAGGTTAACAACTTCATGAGCCGCGCCTTGTGGCATAGCCTGCGCAAACACAGGGTAAACCCGGAGCAGCTGATCATCCTCTGGGGTGCCGGGATGTGCGAGGGGGGCGTTATCAAGGACGGTACTCAAATACTTCGACGGGATAGATCCTGTCCTCTTCCCCTGTCAGGGGTGTGGGGTAGACCAGCTCGTAATCCTCTAGTTCTTCGAGGGGCACAGGGCTTGTGAAGCGGTCTGTCCCTACTATTTTGTAGCTCGGATTTGCATCTACAAATGCTTTTGCATCATCGTAGTTGGTGAACGATTGCACGTCAGAGATAGCCTTGGCCTTGAGCGTGAACCTGTTTCCCTCCATGTCTCTTACCTCTATCGGTACTATCACTCCCTCGGATACAGCCGTAGTCTCCTTGGGAATCCATTCTTTCCCTCCAAAATTGTACAACCTAGAGCACATGGATTGATAATACTCACGATAGTATAGCATTATGGGCTCAAAGCCTCCGGTGCTCGTCCTCTGAGCGTACCATTCAAAAAAGTCATCTTGATCCTTGCCAGCCCACTCTACCATGGCGTAGAACTTTCCCGTCGCCATGGGGTAGTCTACGATCACATATTTGGAACCCAGTCTATCGAGCACCTCGTTGGCCGATGCTTCATCCTGTGCGGTGAAGAACAAACCTGCGTCAGGGGCGCCCCTCTGCCCGTTGGGATTGGCGTTTGGTATGCGGTGGGCGATATAGGTGATCCAGTAGCCGTAGTCCCACCAGCTCATGACGCCATATTCTGGTTCTGGATAATCGTAGCTCTCTCCGTACCGCTGGTAATAGAAGTCGTCATCCCCGAAGGGGTCCGTAGTATTCCCCTTTAGCCACACCAGCGCAGCGTGCCATTCTGGGGTCGCGCCTGAGGGTGCCTTAGCCCAGTCGGTTGCTACCAGGATGTTGGGAAAGAATGCCAGGAAAAACACGAGAATCAGTGCTATCAAGCCGTAGGCATTCTTGGCGTTCAGATACCTGGTAGTGAATGATACTTGCTCCCTTCTCTGGGGCTTCTCCTTCCTGCGCTTTGCCTTCTTGCTTTGCTTGGGTTTCCACCTCTCCGTTTGCAGTCTCGCCCGCTGGTCAAACTCCTCCCTTTTGACTTCCTCAGAAGCTTCCCTGAAGCCGGCGAACTCAAGTGATCTCCAGCAGAAGTACGCGGTGAGAAGCGAGACATTTACCGCGAGATAGTAGGAGAAGCGCGCTTGACCAAAAGTGGCTATTAGCATTATCACGCTCCAGACGATGAGCAATGTCTTGTTAGCGTCCCCTTCTCTGATGGTAAGGTAGGCTATTATGGCGAGCGATGCTATGGACAGGTAGAAGCCCGTGGTGAAATGCTGCCATATCTCCGAAGTTGATGAGAGCCCCCCTGCCTCAGCGATTGTTGCTTGTCCCCCTGTTGGGCTGAGCACACCCACTTTGTCCAGCATCGAGTTGAGCAGTGAGGGGTCGATAAGATAAAAGAGTCCGTAGCCGATGCCCACCAGGACTGCCAGGGCCAGAGGGTAGTAAGCTGCTCTGATATTCCTGCGGACCATAAGGAAGGAAAGGCCGCTTAACGCCACGAAGGCCGCGATGCCGATGAGCAGCGATGAAACCTGGAGGCTCCCCAGCGAATACTGCCCGGAGGCGGGGGCAATCATCAACAGGGCTATGAGGAAGGAGGGAACACCGATGACACAAAGGTAGTCTGTCGACCTGCCTCTCAGGTGGTCCATGATGTATTGAAGGACGGCAAAAACGAAGATTATGAATATGAAGAGGGCACCGCCTGTCCATGAAAGGAGGTACAATCCCAGCGATATGCCGGTCAGCAGGGAATAGATCAAGGGCTTTCTCAGGGTTCTCCAGTCCCTGCTCCACACGGTGCTGAAGGAAATTCCTTTTTGCTTCGAGCTCTTCACCGCCAGTATCAGGAAAAGCGCCGTCAACGTGCTGAACATGGTCTCGGCGACATGGTGGTCGGTGAATCCGAGTAGGGAGCGCTGCAGGAAGAAGCCTGGCAATATGGCGATGAGAAACGCGGCCAGAAGTCCTGCCTTCCTGTTGAATAGCTCCTTCCCGATGAAGAACACCGGTATGGTTACGAGCGCACCCAAGATTACCGGGAAATAAGCACCCAGTGTTTCAATTAATCCCTTGGATGGAGAGCCTGCCCCCAAGACCCAGATGAAAAAGCCTGCAAGCCAGTCAAAGAAAGGCGCGGTAGCCACTTCTTGTCCGGAGGGATAGAAGCCGTAAGGATCGAAGGGCATGCGATTGGGGAAATGCTGGACAAGATTCTCTATCACCCGCATATGATACCAGGGGTCGTTTATCTGGAACCTGACCCAGTCTCCAGCGAAGACGTTGTCATAGGGGAAGTACACGCGAATGAAGAAGGCGATGCCGAAGATGAAAGCCAGTGCTAGGCCATACGTGGCGTGGATTGAGGACCCTATTTTGATACCGAATCTGTTCATTCTATAATTGATGGCTACTATACAGGCTGAAAAGCCTGTTTCAAGTTAGCTTGTTTCCTTCACGTCGAGCCGGAGATAGAGCGACTCATAAGGCTCCTCTCTTATCCTCAAAAGGCCTCCATTTGGGGAACAAGAGCCATGGCTTCCAACAGCCCCAACTTTGGTGAAGACTATAATACAAGGTTGGCCAAAAGGCAACACTGCCGGTGTGAGACCATTTACTAACGCCAGTCACACCTACCCGCCCTCCCCAGGGAGCTTTGCTCCCGGACCCTCGGGGATTTGGAGGTAAAGTAAACACCTCAACCTTTACTATCTGCAGTGGTTTAGGATATACTCGGTATACTCTTGCTTGTATTTTGCGAAGGAGCGTTTTGATGAAAGCCTTGATATTGGCCGGTGGCTCGGGGACGAGGCTTAAGCCGATTACTCATACAATACCCAAGCAACTGCTACCCGTTGCCAATAAGCCTATTCTATTTTACGTCTTGGATCAAATCAGAGAGGCAGGCATCACAGATATCGGTATTATCATCTCCCCGGAAACCGGACCTTACATCAGGGAAGCTGTTGGCGACGGCTTGCGATGGGATAGCAGGGTTACCTATGTTCCGCAGTCCGATCCTCTGGGGCTGGCACATGCGGTAAAAACGGCGCAGGATTTCCTGGCTGACTCACCATTTCTCATGTTCCTCGGCGACAACCTTATTGAGGGCGGTGTCAAAAGCTTTGTTCAGGAGTTTGATAACCAGTCGCCCGATGCCCTTCTTCTTCTCAAAGAGGTGCCCGACCCCCGTCTTTTCGGAGTTGCCGAGCTCAATGGTAAAGGCGAGGTGATGCACCTTGTGGAGAAGCCTAAAGAGCCTAAAACAAACCTCGCTCTGGTGGGTGTTTATCTGTTCGCACCTGAAATCCACAGAGCGATAGCTCAGATCAAGCCTTCCTGGCGCGGTGAGCTGGAGATAACCGATGCTATTCAGAAGCTCCTCGAGATGGGCAAGGAGGTCAGGAGCCACATTCTTACAGGGTGGTGGCTCGATACCGGGAAAAAGGACGACCTGTTGGAAGCGAACAGGGTTGTCCTCGACGGCTTACTCAAGCGTGACGTGAGAGGAGAGGTCGACTCCGAGAGCAAAGTGGTAGGCAGGGTGGAGATAAGGGAGGGGGCGAAGGTGGAGAACAGCACTGTTCGAGGCCCCGTATCCATCGCCGAGGGGTGTCAGGTCAGGAATTCCTTTATCGGCCCCTTCACCAGTATAGGGGCCAGTACAACAGTGGAAGATTCATCAGTGGGACACTCGGTTATCTTGGAGAACAGTCGCATTTACAGAATTGAGCGGCTAGAGGACAGTCTCATCGGCACGGGTGTTGAGCTCAGGAAGGCTGACGAAAGGTTCAAGGCAGTGAAACTCTTTGTGGGATGTGACTCTAGTCTGGAATTGTAGGAGGCCAAAATGGAGTACATATCCGGTGTTAAGACGCGAAAGCTTCGTCTTATACCCGACGACCGGGGTTGGCTAATGGAACTGCTGCGCTCAGACTGGGAGGAGTTTGAGCAATTCGGTCAAGCTTATGTTACCGCGTGCTATCCCGGCGTGGTCAAGGCCTGGCATTACCACAAGGGGCAGACTGACCACTTCGCCTGTGTCAGCGGGGTAGCCAAGCTCGCTCTATATGATCCCCGTGAGGACTCACCGACGAAGGGCGTGGTGAATGAATTCTACCTGGGAACCCTGAATCCTATCCTGGTGAAGATCCCGCGCCTGGTTTATCATGGCTTCGCTGCTGTGGGCAGCGAGATGGCCATGATAGTCAATTTCCCTACCATGCTCTATAACTACGAGCAGCCTGACGAATACCGCGCTCCCTACGATGATCCTGCCATCCCCTACAAATGGGGGGTAAAGATGGGATGAAGGTGCTGGTAACAGGCGCCTGGGGGATGCTGGCAAACGACCTGGCCCCCGTACTCTCTGAGCGCGGATACGAAGTATTTGCGCCACCTGAAGACATGCTTGACGTTACCCATCTGGACACAGTAAGAGGTGTGGTTGATAGCTACGAACCGGAGATGATTGTCAACTGCGCTGCCTATACCAAAGTGGATGAGGCAGAAAAAGAGGAGCATCAGGCGCTCATGGTGAATGGCTTTGGTGTTCAGAATCTCTGCCTCGTATGCCAGGAGAGGGACATCCCTCTAGTGCATTTCAGCACCGACTATGTATTCGATGGCACCAAGGAAGGCCCTTATACGATCGATGATGAGCCTAACCCCTTGGGCGCCTATGGATGCTCCAAACTGCTCGGTGAGAAGTATATGTTGGGGCTTCTCAGCAAGTTTTACCTGATTCGCACCAGTTGGCTCTTCGGACACCACGGTAGGAACTTCATCGAGACCATGTTGGAGCTCGGTCAAAGGCAGAAGAAGATATCTGTGGTAGCAGACCAGAGGGGATGTCCCACCTGGACTCGTCACCTCGCAGAAGCGGTTGTTGCGCTCATCCAAACAGGGCGCTACGGGATTTATCACATAACTAATTCTGAGCCTGCCACTTGGTTTGACTTTGCCCAGGAGATATTCCGTCTCTCTCGTATGGACATAGAATTAGTTCCCATAACCTCAGATCAATTCCCCACACCAGCCAGGAGACCCCTGAATAGTGTTCTTGCCCCTTTTCCCCTTCCGCAGCTCTTGGGGAGAGAGATGCCCTCCTGGCGAGAAGCCCTCCAGGAGTACCTACAGCAGAGGAATGCAGTGAAACGGGCGGGAGTTTAAGAGTAAGAAAGGATGAGGTCGGTCAGACTATGAGGCTGCTTGTAACCGGCGGCGCCGGCTTTATTGGCTCCAACTTTGTTCATTACATACTGGGGAAGTATCCCGACCACGAGGTTATAGACCTCGATGCCCTTACCTACGCGGGCAGTCTGGGGAATCTCGAGGGGCTGATGGATAATCCCAGGCACAGGTTTGTCCAGGGACGGATCGAGGACGGCAGGCTTGTGGGAGAATTGATGGAAGGCGTTGATGTGGTGATAAACTTCGCCGCCGAGTCCCATGTCGATAGAAGCATACTTGAGCCCCAGGTGTTCATCGAAACCAATGTCGTGGGAACCCAGGTCTTGCTCGACGCAGCGCTGCAGTACAAGGTGAGGCTTTTCTACCAGATTTCCACAGACGAGGTTTATGGCGCCCTGGAGCTTAATTCGACAGAAAGATTCACCGAAGATTCTCCTCTCCGCCCCAACTCCCCCTATGCTGCCAGCAAGACCTCTGCCGATTTGCTCGCTCGAGCCTATCACCGAACTTACGGGCTGCCTGTAGTCATCTCACGCTGCAGCAACAACTATGGACCTCGTCAACATCCGGAGAAGTTTATCCCCACGGTCATCCTCAACGCTTTGCACGATAAGCCCATTCCTATCTATGGTGATGGACTCTATGTACGCGACTGGATTCACGTCCTTGACCACTGCCGGGCGATAGACCTCATCATGAACAAAAGGAGAATAGGGGAGGTCTACAATATAGGCCCTGATAACGAATGGGCCAATATAGACCTTGCGCGGAAAATCCTGCAGATCATGGGGAAACCCGAGGATTTGCTTCAGTCTGTCACTGACCGCCCCGGTCACGACAGGCGCTACGCTCTGGACAATGATAAGCTGGAGCGTGAACTAGATTGGAAACCCTCCATCTCCTTCGACCACGGCCTCGCCGAAACCGTTCGCTGGTATACTGAGGGCGGCAAGTGATCCATGAACCCCCTCATCCTTCGACAGGCTCAGGACCGGCTCTACCCGCTCCCTTCGAGGGAGAGGTATTCTATGCGAAAGTCTATAACCTATAGAATCCATGGATTTAGGTTCCACATTACTGTCCTAAGTCTGGCTGGTGCACTTCTTCATCTGCCTGAGGAGCCTTTGCTACGTTGGAGCGTGTCAATCAAACGTGATAACAGGTAGACAGGCTGGCTACGCTATGCGAGACCACGCGTTTTCTTCAACCTGTCGGTCAGCATCGGCACCACCTTGAACAAGTCGCCCACGATTCCATAGGTGGCCACTTCGAAGATAGGCGCGTTTGGGTCTTCGTTGATGGCGACGATGACCTCGGCTGTCAGCATGCCGGCGAGGTGTTGTACTGCCCCGGATATTCCACAGGCGACATAGAGCTTGGGGCACACGGTCTTTCCTGTCTGACCAACCTGATGTGAATAGGGAATCCAGCCGTCATCTACGGGAGGACGTGATGACCCCAGCGCTGCCCCCAGGGCATCAGCCAGCTCCGCTACTATCTGAAAATTCTCCGGTTTCCCCAGCCCGCGACCGCCGGAGACAATGCTCTCGGCTTCATCTAGCTTGACTCTTTCAGATAGATCCTCAACGAAACTGAGTAGTCTAGTCCTGGAGGTGACGGATTCCTTGTTGAAGTCCACCTTTATTATCTCTCCACGTCGCTGTTCGTCCGGCGCTGCCCTCTTGAACACATGGGGGCGGACGGTAGCCATCTGAGGCCTTTTTGCCTGGCACGTGATGGTGGCCATGACATTGCCGCCGAAGGTGGGGCGTGTCTGCAACAGGAGCTTGCTCTCGGGGTCGATGTCAAGGCCGGTGCAGTCGGCGGTGAGCCCGGTATAGATGATGGCAGCCACCCTGGGGATGAACGAACGGCCCATCGCTGTGGCACCGGCGAGAAGTATCTCCGGCTTGTGCTTGCGGATCAAATCGACGAGCACTCCGGTGTAGTAATCCTCCTGGTGGTCTGCCAGCGCGGGGTCGTCTGCCAGATAGACCCTGTCAGCGCCATAGGCTACAAGTCCTTCGGCCCCTTCGACGTTGTGGCCGAGACATACTGCGCATAGCTCGGTCCCCAGCTTATCCGCCAGCTTTCGGCCCTCAGTCAGGAGCTCGTAGGCCACGCTTTTCAGCTTGCCGTCCCGCTGCTCGGCGAACACCCAGACTCCCTGAAAGCCCTCGCTGACCTCTTGCTCGGCTGCCTCGATGATTATGGCATCCTCGGCGCAGGCCTCCACGCAGGCGCCGCACAGGTTGCAGCCTTCGCTAACCTGTGCCACATCGTCAACTACCTCTATCACCCCGAAGGGGCAGACAGGCTCGCAGGCGCCGCAACCGGTGCACTTCTCAGGGTCGATCCAAATCCCCATGCTCCTCCTCTAGTCATGGAAAACCCGTTGCAGGCTAGATCATCTCCTCTAGCCTCTGCACGAGTTGGTCAACCTGTTCTTCCGGGCTGCCCTGGAGCATCTCGCTCTTGTGCGTCCTCTGGGGGAAGAATATCTTTACCACACGCGTGGGAGAGCCAGAGAGGCCAGCCTTGTCCCCATCGGCACCTATATCCTCGGCTGTCCAGACGGGTATTTGGGCGGTCTTGGACTTGGCCATGCCACGCAGGGATGGCAGGCGGGGCACGTTGATCTCCTTGACCACGGTGATCACCGCGGGCAGGGTCATCTCGATGACCTCATAGCCCTCCTCGACCATTCTCTGCACCTTCATGTACCCCTCTTTTATCTCCTCGACCTTGCTCACATAGGCCACAAAGGGTATCCCCAGCATCTCGGAGAGCTCGGGGCCCACCTGGCCGGTGTCACCGTCCAGCGTCTGCCGGCCACAGATTATGACGTTGTAGTCCGCTATCCTGGCGAGTGCCTGGGAGAGAACGTAGGAGGTAGCCCATGTATCGGAGCCGGCGAAAGCTCGGTCGCTGATCAGTATGGCCTCATCTGCGCCGATGGAGATCGTCTCCCTCAGCGCTTCCTCTGCCTGGGGAGGCCCCATGCTGATAGCGGTAACCTTGCCGCCGCACCTTTCCTTCAGGCGAGCTCCTTCCTCCAGTGCATAGGTATCGAAGGGATTGATGATGCTCTGCACGCCCTCCCGGACCAGGGTGTTGGTCTCAGGGTCTATCTTGATATCGGTGGTGCCCGGCACCTGCTTTATGCAAACCACGATGTTCATTCTCTCAGCGCCTTCCTTCTCAGTAACTCCAGGGCGATAACGTTTCTCAGCACCTGATTGGTGCCCTCATATATCTGATTGATCTTGGCATCCCGCATCATCTTCTCCACCGGGTAGTCGCGCATGTAGCCTGGCCCGCCGAAGATCTGCACCGCATCGGTGGTCACTTTCATCGCCATATCCGTGGCGAAGACCTTGGCCATAGCTCCTTCCTCGGTGAAGTTCTTGGCCCCGCTATCGATGGTCTTGGCTGCGGCATAGACCAGAGCCCTGGCCGCTTCCAGTTCCATGGCCATGTTAGCCAGCATGTGCTGAACGGCTTGAAAGGCGGAGACCGGATGGCCGAACTGCTCGCGCTGCCGGGCATAGGCCACTGCTGCTTCCAGGGCTCCCTGGGCGAGCCCGACCGCCAGGGCACTAACACCGGGGCGGGATAAGTCCAGGGCCTTCATGGTTACGATGAACCCCACGCCCTCTCTGCCCACCAGGTTCTCCTTAGGCACCCGGCAGTTGTGGAAAACAAGCTCTCTGGTAGCGGAGGAGCGGATGCCCATCTTCTTCTCATTCTTGCCGAAGGTGAATCCAGGTGTTCCTTTCTCCACTATGAAGGCGCTGGCGCCACGGCTGCCCTTTGCCGGGTCGGTCAGAGCGATAATTGTGTAGATCTCAGCCTCGCCACCGTTGGTGATGAACTGCTTGGTGCCATTGATGATGTAGTCATCGCCATCCCTGGTCGCAGTCGTCTTTATGGCGGCAGCATCGCTGCCGGCTCCGGACTCCGTCAGGCCAAAGGCGGTTAGCCTTGCCCCGCTGGCTATGTCGGGGAGATACTTCTGCTTCTGTTCCTCCCCGCCGTAAAGGAGAAGGGGCATAGCTCCCAGTGCATCCGCAGCGTAGGTGAGAGCTATTCCGCAGCAGGCTCGGCTCAGCTCCTCAACGGCTATACACAGGGCGAAGCATCCTTCTCCTAAGCCTTCATACTGCTCAGGTATGAAGATTCTGAACAAATCGGCATCAGCCATATCCTTAACTATTGCCCAGGGAAACTCTTCCTTCTCGTCCAGCTCTGCCCGCACGGGGAGTATCCTTTCCTCGGCGATTCTCCGAGCCAGGCCCTTGATGAGCTTCTGCTGTTCAGTCAAAAAATACTCCAAGGCAACTCTCCTTATTCTAGAGATGAAGTAATTGTAGCCAATTCTTGAAACTTATCAACCCAGATGGGTCATGCTGGGAGCAGGGGGACTTTGAGAACATAATGGTAATGAAGCTCTGCCGATTTGTGCCAGTATAACGGTACACCAGTACTCTGGTATACCATCTCAGCTGGAGTGGAGTCTCCCCACGATGTCCTGAGCCTGGCTGATGATGCGATCGATGATCTCATTGACACTCATTACCTCGTCGATCAGGCCTGCCACCTGTCCACAGGGAACAACTCCTGCTTCGACATCGTCCTCGAAAAGCACCTTCCTCAATCTATCGCCGCCGATAAATGGCAGAAGCTCAGCCATGGTAATGCCTTTCTTTTCCAGTTGCAACACCTTTTCCGCAGCTTCATTCCTGCGGACCCTGTAGGCCCTGTTAAGGGAACGCTCTACGTAAATGGTGTCGGTTGCCTGAGTCTGAAGGAGCCAGTCCTTGAATGTCACACTAGCTGGGCACTCGTGGGAGGCCATGAGCCGAGTGCCTATCTGCACCCCGGAAGCGCCCAGGGCCAGGGCGGAGACGAAAGCTCGCCCATCGCCAACCCCGCCGGCTGCGATCACGGGTATCTTGAGCGAGTCCACTGCCAGCGGGATCATGATCGAGAGCGGTAGGTCGTCCAATCCGGTGTGCCCTGCTGCTTCGTAGCCCACCAGAGTGACCGCATCGACACCTGCTCGCTCTGCCGATTCAGCGTGCCTCACCGTAGCGCACTTGTGAAGTACAGTTATGCCAGCTTCCTTGAGCAGCTTTACATAAGGTTCTGGGCTCAGGGCGGTGGTCTCCACAAACTTGACCCTCTCTTCCACGACGACGTCGATGTCCTGGTTTATCTTATCTGGATCACGATGAATCAAGGCGATATTGACCCCGAACGGTTTATCCGTGAGACTACGGCAGGCTCTGATCTGCTCCCTTAACTCATCTCGGGTGCAGGTAACCCCGGCGATAAGACCGAAGCCGCCAGCATTGGAAACCGCTGCTGCCAATTCCGCAGTGCTCAGATACGCCATTGCACCGCCTATTATGGGATGCTCAACTCCGAGTAGCTCGGTCAGCCGGGTCTTGAACATCTCGCCCTCTCTTTATCACCTTGGTGGACTTAAGGGTATCATCAGGTGAAGGTGGAAGTCAACAGAAAGGCTGCTTGCATCACGGTAGGGGAGGCCCCATGTCCCCAAATGGTGCCCGCCTAGACAGCCAGACATCTTGACATCTAGACATCCAAGAATCTGGCTATCTAGATGTCTGAATGGTTTGAGCGGAGGGTTGATAAGGGCTCCCCCAGAGAGATCTGCCGATAACACGAGTGAAAAGCGGAGAAGACCTGTAATCGAAATCTGGGCGTTTGTTGATTTCGTACCCGAAATCAACATCAGGCGAATTCGGGGGTAGGGCAGTGGGAAAGTATACCGGGTCACTGTGTTAGCATCAGTGTGTTATTGGTCACACAGTGTGTATTTAGGATGCTTTTTACCCTCTCGCTTGAATTCACATTGAAGCTGAGAAAATGGGAAGTGCTGGTAGTCAACACAGTGTGCACCAAGACAAGCGGGTGGTTTCACAAAGTGGCGTATCGCCTAACACAGAGGCTTGTGTTATGGTTTAGACTGTGCTAGGCTTTGCATTGCGAAATCGGCTGGAGGGGACAAATGTTCAAATGCAAGGAGTGCGGGAAAGAGTTCGCCGATTGGCATGCTCTTGGGGGCCACATGCGGACGCACAGGGCGAAGAAGGAGAGAAGTGTGGCTTTGCCTACAGACGAGGAGCAGAGGAAGGAGCGACTGTCGCTAGCGCTGGGAAAGCTGAGTGAGCTCAGCCCTCAGGAAGCATGGCAGATTGTGGTGAACTGGATAATGGACGTGCACCATCAGTTACAGCTTAAGGATGAGATCATACAAAGCTACCGGCTTAGATTGCAGGACAGCGAGGCAAGGGTTCAGGGTGTGCAGAGCGAGCTTAAAAAGCTGCAACAGACGGTTGAAGAGAAAATAGTATAGCCTAACTCCTTTACTCGCTCAGATTCTCAATACGGAGCCGTACGCTCGCTGTCGATGACAACATTCACAAGGAGCGGGGGCTTTGCCCAGACCTACCGTCTCAGAGTGCAGGAAAGCGAAGCGAAGATTGAAGCGGTACAGAGTGAGCTGAAAGAACTGCAGCAGATGGTCGTAGGTGGGCACGTTTACAAAGGGGCGGGGAATCAGCTATAATCTGTGCCATGGCTGCATTGAGAACGCATTATTGCGGAGAGCTGCGCAGGGAGCACGTTGGCCAGGTGGTGACCATCGCTGGATGGGTCAATCGACGCCGCGACCACGGAGGTTTGATATTCATTGACCTGCGCGATCGAGAGGGAATAGTCCAGACGGTGTTCAATCCCGATGTGTCGGCCGCGAATCACTCGGTTGCCAGCGAACTGCGGAATGAATATGTGGTCAAAGTGAAGGGCAGGGTCTCGCTCCGTCCTCCGGGGACGGAGAACCCTAAGCTGGGCACGGGCGATGTCGAGCTTATCGCTGAGGATGTGGAGATCCTTAACATGGCGAAGACACCGCCGTTTTACATAAATGAGGAGGTTGAGGTTGAGGAGCCGCTTCGTCTCAAGTACCGCTACCTTGACCTCAGGCGCGAGCGGATGCAACGTAACATGATCTTGCGTCACCGCGTGGTCAAGTTCATACGTGACTTCCTCGATGCCAGGGGGTTCATCGAGATCGAGACCCCGGTCCTGATCAAGAGCACGCCTGAGGGCGCGCGGGACTACCTGGTGCCCAGCCGAATCCATAGCGGCAAGTTCTATGCTTTGCCGCAGTCGCCACAGCAGCTGAAACAGCTACTTATGGTAGCCGGCTACGATAAGTACTTTCAGATAGCTCGCTGTTTCCGTGATGAGGACCCGCGGGCTGACCGCCAGCCTGAGTTCACCCAGCTCGACCTCGAGATGAGCTTTGTGGATGAGGACGACATCCTCAATCTGACCGAGGAGCTTTTCACCTCTCTCGTGCAAACAGTAACGCCTCAGAAGAGGTTGAGCAAGCCCTTTCCCCGTCTCTCCTATGCGGAGGTGATGGAAAAGTACGGCAGCGATAAGCCTGATTTGAGGTTCGGGCTGGAGCTTGCCGATCTCTCGGATATTTTCGCTTCCACTGAGTTCTCTCTCTTTCGCTCGGTCCTTGCTGAGGGGGGGAAGGTTAGGGGATTTGCCGCTCCGGACTGTGGCTCCTACTCCCGCAGCCAGCTGGCTGAGCTGACCGACTTTGCCCGCAGCCGTGGGGCCAAAGGACTGGTCACAATGGCGCTCGATGGAGAGCCTGGGGAGGCACTCACCGACCTAACCCCGGACAAAGTCCGCTCTGTTGCAGCTAAGTTCCTGACTGCAGAGCAGATAGTGGAGATTGTCAAGCGACTGGGGGCCAAGAGGGGAGACCTGTTGCTCATAGTTGCAGATAAGCCAAAGATAGTTGACGCTGTCTTGAGCGCCTTGCGCTCGGAGGTGGCACTGCGTCTTGGCCTCGTTGCCCCCGATCTTCTGGCTTTCGCTTTTATACAGGATTACCCTTTGTTCGAATGGAATGAGGAGGGGCACTGGGAGCCAATGCATCACCCCTTCACTGCTCCCAGGAGTGAGGATGTGCCATTGCTCGATACCGACCCGGGAAAGGTACGGGCCAGGCACTATGATTTTGTGTGCAATGGTTCCGAGCTCTCCAGTGGCTCGATCAGGATCCATAACCGCGAGATCCAGGAGAAGACATTCCAGATTCTAGGCTACAGCAAGGAGGAGACTGAGGAGAGGTTCGGGCATCTCCTTGAGGCCCTGGAGTGCGGTGCTCCTCCGCATGGGGGTATCGCTCCGGGAATCGATCGTCTCATAATGCTGCTTGCTGGCGAGGAGAACATCCGGGAGGTGATTGCCTTCCCCAAGACTCAAAGCGCTGTAGACCTCATGTTAGATTCCCCCTCTCATGTTTCCCCAGAGCAGCTTCGGGAGTTGCATCTCAAGCTCAGCGAGGATTGATTCGCGCTGAGGCGCAGCCGTACGCTGAATTCTTCACTGCGAGGACGCTTCGTGTTATAATGAGGACGATATGAAGGTATCGAAAGATAAGATGGAGGGGAGCCAGGTGGTCCTCAACATTGAGGTTGAAGCGGAAGAGATGGAGGGCGCAATTCGGCAGGCCTACCGTCGCCTGGGGGCTAAGACAGCTGTCCCCGGCTTTCGTAAGGGGAAGGCTCCTTCTGCAATACTGGAGCAGTATTTTGGTAAGGGTGCCTTGGTCGAAGACGCTGCTGAGCATCTTGTACCGGAACTTTATGATCGGGCAATTCGAGAGCAGGAGGTGGAGGCCATAGCCCAGCCGCAGATCGAGGTTCTCCAGACGGACCCGCTGGCATTTAAGGCTACTGTTGCGGTACGACCTACTGTTGAGCTGGACGACTATCACCAGATCAAGTTCGCGCTGGAGCCAGTGGTGGTTATAGAGGAAGAGGTGACAGAGGCCTTGGAAAATACTCGGTATATTCAGGCACCATGGGAGCCTGTGGAGCGTCCGGCGAGCTTTGGTGATTTGCTGGCCGTCGATGTGGAAGGTACCGTAGGGGACAGGAGCGTTATTACTGAAAAAGGGGGGTGGTATCGATTATCGCCCGATCTGCCGTCGGCTCTCCCTGGCTTCGCTGAGCAGCTCGAGGGAGCACAAAAGGGAGAGGAGAGAGTGTTCACCTTGACATTGCCTCCGGAACAAGGGGATTTTGGCGGGCAGGAATGCAATTTCAGGGTCCTGGTCAACGAGATCAAGCAGAAGAACCTTCCTGAACTAGACGACGAGTTCGCCAAGGGCCTTGGCCAGGGTTTGGAGACATTGGATTCGCTTAAGGAGAAGATTGCTGCTGACCTTAAGTCCAGAAAAGAGTGGGAGGCGAAGAATAACCTTGAGGAGAAGGCGATCAAGGCTCTGGTCGATCTTGCCCAAGCAGATTTTCCCGATATCATGGTGCAACAGGAGATCGATCACCTCATCGCTGAGCGCGAGCAGCAGTTTGGCGATCGAGCGAGTCTCCAGAATTACCTCAATAGCGTCAAGAAAACGGAGGATGAGTTCAGAAACGAACTCAGGCCAATGGCGGAGGGGACCGTAATTCGCTCACTGGCATTGCAGAAGTTTGCTGAACTGGAGGGGGTTGAGGTCGGTGCCGCTGACATCGAGGCCGAGGTGGGGCACATAAAGGAGCATGCTTCTGATGAAAGAGTGCGACGGGTTTTGGATTCCCCGTCTGCTCGAGAGTCGCTGGGTAGGAATATGTTCGTCAGAAGGGCGATCGACCGCCTATTTGAGATAGCTACGGCGGAGGAGACGCCTGTAAGTTCAGAGGATGAATCTGCAGCATCGCAATCCAAGGAAGAGGGGGACGAAAATGGAGATGCAACCCAGTAACGTAATTCCTTTCGTAATCGAAAGCAGTGCTCGCGGGGAGCGTACGTTCGATATATACTCCCTGCTGCTCAAGGAGCGCATTGTCTTTCTGGGCTATCCGCTTAGCGACCAAATAGCCAATGTGATAATCGCCCAGCTCCTCTATCTGGAGCGCGAGGATCCGGATAAGGATATCAGCCTCTATATCCATTGCCCTGGCGGCATCGTCAGCGCTGGACTGGCGGTCTATGACACCATTCAGCTCATCCGCTGCGATGTGTCCACCATCTGCGTTGGCTTGGCGGCCAGCATGGGCACGGTTTTGCTCGCTGGTGGCGCCAAGGGCAAACGTTATGCTCTGCCAAATGCCACCGTCCACATGCACCAGCCCATGGGCGGCGCCCAGGGCCAGGCAGCGGATATCGAGATCGCAGCCCGGGAGATACTGAGGTTGCAGGATGTGATCCGCGCCATACTGGTCGAGCACACTGGCCAGACCCTGGAGAAAATCGCCCACGATACCGACCGTGACTTCTACATGAATGCTGAGGCGGCAATGGAGTATGGGGTGATCGACGAGATACTGAAGAAGGGGTCCGGGGCCGAGGAGAAGAAGACAGCCTAAGCCAGGCTGCCCTTTTGTTCACATGGGGCGCCCCACACGCTCCTGGTAGCTTTGAGCTAGTTCACCCAGGGAAGGAAGCCCGGCCCTGGCACCCATTTCCCTGATACAGAACCGGGCCATGATCTCTCCTAGAAGGCCGCACTCTCGCAGGTCCCTTTCGTTCAATAGGCCATAGAGAACGCCGGCGGCGAAGGTATCGCCGGCGCCAGTGGTATCCATCACCCTTCGCTCTCCAGACGACTCATCCTCTATCATGCATTCCTGCTCGCCGTCGCTGAGATAGCAAGCCATGGTCTTCCCTTGCCTGATGACACCCTTGCCCAGAGTGACTGCCACCATTTGGCAGCCTTGCTCCAGGCACCTTTGAACTCCCTTTTCGAACCCTTCGTGGGTCAGTTCCTCTAATTCATGCCTATTGAGGAACAAGATGTAAGTCCTCTTCATTAGCGGCGCTAGGGCAGGTAAGCCTTTGGCAGCGTATATCTCCCCCGGAGCGAAACTGATCTTAACCGATGGTGATAGCTCGTCAACTACACTTTGCTGGATTTCGAGTTGCTTCTGGTCAATGAAGGAGGAGAGGTGAAGAATATTGGCTTGGTTCAGGTAGTCCAAGTCTATGTCCTGAGCGGTTAGCAGGCGATTTGCCCCTGGTGAGACGTAGAGGGCTCTCCTGCCCAAGTGGTCGGTGAGGCAAAGCACCGAACCGGTCTCAGCCTTCGGCTTGACCTTGATCCGGCTGCTGTCAACGCCTACGCTCTCGAAATCTCTAAGCAGCATCTGCCCCGGGTCATCACTGCCAACGGTACCGATGAAACCGGTAGCCATCCCTAGCTTGGCCAGTCCATAAACGGTATTTGCCGCCGAGCCCCCTGGCGAGAGGGTGAACCCCTTTATAGGTGCCTCGCCATCGGTGAGGATGCGCTCCACCAGATACAGTCGGTCGATGTTCATGGCACCGAACCCTATTATCTCAAGTGAGCTCATTTATGGTATCCTGCAAAAAGCTCCGCTTAGCCGAGTTTCGCTGCCTGGCGGCGGACCATGCCTCGAATCCTCTTATGGATGCTTAGCGGCTGTTCCAGGTTTTCTCGCCCCGAAAGCCAATGGAAGTGATTTCGCTCTCCTTTGCTTCCAGCACTCTCCATTTCTTTGACCACCTTCTCCACCGCTTGCCTACCACCTTCTTCCCAAGCCTCAAGCGCAATATCTAAGTCATCCAAGTTGGTTGAGGCCAGGCCCATAGTAGCGTAGGGCAACGCATACTCATTGGCATTGAAGGCGATGGCGAGCCCTCCGGCTTCATCAACCGCCTGGAGCATCTTGGCATCGGTGATGCTGTCGCCGACAACCACCCAATCATTAAGTGCTAGATTGTTTTTGGCTGCGAATATCTGGAGCGCTGCCACCTTCCTTCCTCCGCCGATTGGTTTTATCCTGGCCAAGACCTCGCCTAACTTGGTATGGGTGAGCTCGCTCCAGAAGAAGCGGTCTAGCTTCTGCTTGATCTGGAGGTCATCATCTACAGGACGAAGCTCCTTTATCTCCCTCTCCAGTTGTTCTACAACGCTTAACTCAGTCTTGGAGAACGACCCGAGATAGCGATCCAAGTCGAAGGGAGTGCAGGCAAGCTTATCCTTGGCGATGCCCACCCTCTGGCAGATGCGGTGGGCATATTGCTGGTAGCTGGTGCTAATGCAATACACCCCCCACCCCCGGGAGTTGAGTCCTGAGATGAGCCAGTGGGCGCCAGAAACAAGCCTGGCTTGATCGGCGAGTGCGGTAATGTCCGCCTCGGTGATACCGTGATAGATTAGGAAGGGGACGATAAGCGCCAGGGTGTCCCCGGGCTCATACCCCTCTTTGCCCTCAAGTGCGAGCAGGTCGTCGTAACGGCTTATGACCTCAAAGACCTTATCGCCGTCAGGGAACAGCCCCATCAGCTCGTAGGCGTTGTCATGAGGGGAGAGGGGGCCCTCGAGATCAAAGCAGCTGCAGTGCACTACGCCCTCCTTTCACTGCCTCGTTGATCTCGTGGGTCAAATCCTGGCCCGCGATGACCTCGCCGGTTGCCGAAAGCACCTTTCCCTCCTCTACCCTGACCCTTCCTTCACTAAATGCCTTGAGGGTAGCGATAATGAGAGGGAATTCCCTTTTCAACCCTTCACTTCGAATAAGCCTGAAAAGAGGATTTCTTTCGCCTTCCCTTGCCTTCAGGTCCGCAATAGGGCGCCCTGCTACCTGCTGCCAAAGCTCATCGAACAACTGGCCCCGCCGGGAAAAGGGCGAAAAAGCCGCCGGGGGGCCCTTGTCCAGCTCGGGGGTGACCAGGTGCATCATCACGCCGGTCTCCCCTGCTTTGGCTTCGATAAGCTTCCAGATCACCTCCTGCCAGGTGCCTTGGGGGCCGCCGGGGGCGGCGGGGTGGAGGTTGATCATGGTGTACCTCTGGCACATCTCAGGGCCGACGATGAGCAT
This sequence comes from Dehalococcoidia bacterium, assembly GCA_004376205.1. Taxonomy (GTDB): domain Bacteria; phylum Chloroflexota; class Dehalococcoidia; order SZUA-161; family SZUA-161; genus SOKG01. The sequence continues at coordinate 19,563 of SOKG01000219.1, forward strand.
GTAGCCGGCGAGGATGCAGATGTCGGGAGCGTAGCCCTCGAGGCGCTTCATCACCTCTCTGTCGTACTCCAGGCGCCATTCGGGCGAAAGATATGGTCTACTGGTTGCCTCAAACTTTCGAGAGGAAAGATGGATGAGGGGCAAGCGGTAATCGCTCACCAGGTCGAAGAAAAGGTCGCTTTCCATATCTTCCCCAGGGTCACGGTTGCTGAAGACGAATGAGACCTCTGCCTTAAGCTCACCTCTACTTATGCCGTTCCATACAGTTAGCAACAGATCCCGGGCTGCTTTATCCCTTCCTGTGGAGAACCAGCCGATTCTATACATTGCTGCTAGCTCTTCTTCAGTAGCCTTATCAGTCTGTTCCTGATATTGTAGAAGTGGATCAGGGGACTGGTTCTCCGCGTGAAAACCTTACCTTGACCGAGGGCCAGTCGAAATTGCTCGGCATCGTTAAACTCCGGAAGTTCCACGAAGGACCTGCCGATCTCTCTTTCAACATGGGCATCACTGCCAACGGTACCGGGCAGTCCCCGACTTTGCGCAAGCTGCAGGGCGCGTGCTGAGTCCTGCAGCATAAAAGTGCGCGAGTTGAAAACCTCGATCAGATCGACGTCGGGCATTATCTTCTCCAGGGCGTTGCGGCGGAGCCGAGAATGAGGCCGAAAGCGATCGAAGGGGTGTGGAATACACACCAGCCCTCTCTGGGCTTTGATCCGCGTTACAGTCTCCTCAGGGGAGAGATGGCGCGGGACCTCTTCAGTGAGGAAGAGACCAATGATCTCTCCGCAGCTGGTCAACACCTCCTCACCGACTATGACGGTGAAAGGAGCGATGCGCTTTACCTCCAAAGCTCCGGAAATGGTATTGTGGTCAGTCACTGCCAGGCAGTTAATCCCGATATCAAGACAGCGTTGAACGACCTTTTCCGGGGAGGATATGGAGTCTTTAGAGTAGCAGGTGTGCACATGGAGGTCAGCTTTAAACAACTCGATTCACCTAAAGGCTTACACTCTTTCCACGTAGCTGCCGGTGCGAGTGTCGACACGCACCATATCTCCGATGTTGACGAAGAAAGGGACCTGAATAGTAACGCCAGTCTCCAAGACAGCCGGCTTTGTTCCTGCTTGGGAAGTATCCCCCTTAAAGCTGGGGCCGGTCTCGGTGACCAGGAGCTCCACGGTGATCGGCAACTCGACCCCGATCGCCTCATCGCCGTACCGCGAGATCGTGAGTGTCTTCCCTTCCTTGATGTAGTTAAGGGCATTGCCCAATTGCTCCGAAGTCAGGGGCGTCTGTTCGAAGCTCTCAGTATCCATGAAGTAGTACAGATCGCCGTCTTGATAAAGGTACTGGGCGGACCTCTGGTCGAGGCGCACGCGCTCGAATTTATCTCCCGCTTGGAAAGTGCGTTCAATGGTGTGTCCGGCGCGAATATCTCGCAGCCTGAGCTTTACCTGGGCGCTGCCACGTCCCATCTTGATGTGCTGATAGTCGAGGATATTATAAAGCTGCCCATCCAGCTCGATGGTGATTCCTTTCCTCGCTTCAGTAGCATCGATCATGTTATTGCTACCTCCGTATCTTCTTCGCCTTAGTCAGCGGCCGCGCCTTGCCTTCTTCCAGCACTACCATGTCCTCTATCCTGACACCGCCCCAGTCTGAAATATAGATACCGGGCTCGATGGTGAACACCATTCCCTCAGCTAGAATGCAGGAGGAGCTGGGGCCAAGGCGAGGCTCCTCGTGGTCGGCCAGACCGACACCATGTCCCAACCCATGGCCGAAGTTCTCCTCATATCCTGCGTGCGCGATAACTGTGCGGGCGAGCTGGTCGGCCTGCTCACCGTTCATGCCCACCTGCAGGGTTGCCATCGCCGTGAGCTGTGCTCCTAAGACTATATCATAAATCCCGTGGAAGGTGTTATCTCCCTCTCCCAGGCAGATGGTGCGGGTGATATCGCTGGAGTATCCCCCGACAGTCGCCCCGAGATCGATTACCACTGGCTCGTTATCGAGGATAACCTTATCGGTAGGCTTAGCATGGGGCCGCGCTGAGTTCGGACCGGAGGCCACGATGATATCGAAGGGGAGGGGTTCGCTGCCATTTCGTCGCATGAAGCTCTCCAGTTCCCAGGCAAGCTCCCGCTCTGAAATACCTGGCTGAACTCGGGGCAGGATCTCTTCGAGGGCGGCATCGGACAGCGCCGCTGCTTCCTCAAGGCACTCTAGCTCCGCTTTGTCCTTCAACGCGCGCAGTGATTCCACCAACCCCTCGGTGAGCACGAGGCTGGTTCCTCTGCCCCTCTCACTCACTGTCCCAGCTAGCTCCTTGTAGGTGCAAAGGGAAACCTCTCTTCCCTCGAAGCCTAGCTTCTGAATATCCAAGCCTGACACAAGGGTGGGGAACCATTCGGATGGCGCGCCCTGCATTCGAACTATCTCGAAGGCAGGCGCTTCAGCCCGTGCCTGCTCGACATAGCGGAAATCAGTAGCCAGGATGGCCCTGTCCTGCGAGATGAGCAGGAAACCCGCCGAGCCAGTGAATCCGGAGAGGTAGCGGCGGTTCTCGCTCTGGGAGATGAAGATGGCGTCAAGCCCGTTTTGAGCGAGTTGGCTACGGAGTCTCCCGAGCCGATTGGCCATGGGCAGCCTACGCCTCCGGCGTTGCTATGATCTCCAGGGCAGCGATATACCCCCGCCATCCCAGCCCTGATATCTGCCCTCGGGCTATGGGGGCGATCACGGACTGCTGTCTGAACTCCTCCCGGGCGTGGATATTGGAAAGATGAACCTCGATTACGGGCAGGGAGGTATCGGCCAGAGCGTCGCGTAGCGAGAGCCCGTAGTGGGTGAGCGCACCGGGGTTGATAATGATGCCTGCGGCCTCTGGGGACTTCTCCTGGATGAAATCGACCAGTGCTCCTTCATGGTTTGACTGGAGGGTCTCCAGTTCAACCCCTAGCTCGCGCGCCCTCTTCTGGAGCAGGGAATCGATCTCGTTCAGGGTTTTGTCGCCGTAAACCGCAACTTGGCGAGAGCCGAGCATATTCAGGTTTGGGCCATGGACAACCAGTATCTTCATTACTCCCCCTTTCGGGTGCTGCTTCTGGGATGGGCGGCGAGGTACTTGCGGCGAATCTGGCTAAGGGTGACATGGGTATATATCTGGGTGCTGGAGAGCCTGGCATGCCCCAGAAGGTCCTGTACTACCCTGAGATCGGCGCCCCCGTCGAGCAGGTGGGTGGCAAAGGTATGGCGCATTATGTGGGGGAAGACCCTCATCTCAAGCCCTGCCTGCTGGGCATACTTCTTGATTAGGTGCTGGATGCGGCGCTCAGCGATCCTCTCCCCGAAGCGGTTCAATAAGAGTGCCTGGGTGTATGCTTTGCCCTCAAGCTTGATGCGGCCGAGATCGAGATAGAGCTTTAGCGCCTCTGCGGCTGGTCTCCCCATGAGCACCATACGCTCTTTGGATCCCTTGCCCCAGACTACGATCTGGCGAGAGCCGAGATCGATATCCTTCAGGTCCAACGCTACGATCTCGCTCACACGCAATCCGGCGGCGTAGAGGAGTTCCAGTATCGCTCGATCTCTGAGGCCCTGGGGGGTCGAGGCATCGGGCGCCTCGATCAGCCGTGCCACCTCCTCATGGGTGAGGAAGGTTGGCAGCCTCTTCTCCAGCTTGGGTGATGACAACGTCAACAATGGCTCGGCCTCTACTAGATTCTCCCGCGCCAAGTAGCGATAGAATGACCTTAAGGCGCTGAGCTTGCGGCTGATGCTGGCTCGAGCTATCCCCTTCTCGTGGAGCCAGCCAAGGTAAAGGCGCATGGTAGAACGATTGACCTTATCAAGCGAATCCACCCCATTGTTGCCCAGGAAATCAAGGAAGCCCTGGATATCGCTGGTATAGTTCCTCACCGTCAACGGAGAGATACTCCGTTCCAGCTCCAGATGTTTGACATACCTTTTAAGCAGTTCTTCCACCTTCTACCCCTCGAGGTCAGCCTTTTCCTCATAGTCGCATTGGGTGCACTTGGACATTCCTTTCTTTGACAGAGTCAACAGTCCCTGACATTGGGGGCAAGGCTGTGGCAGCGGCTTGTCCCATGAGGCGAAATCACACTTAGGGAACCGGGAGCAGCCGTAGAAGAGCCGTCCTTTCTTGCTTCTTCTCTCCACCAGTTCACCACCACATCTGGGGCAACTGACACCTACGGTAACCTGTATCGGCTTGGCGTTCTTGCACTTGGGGAAACCGCTACAGGAGAGAAACTTTCCTCTCCGTCCCCATTTTATCACCATTGGTTTCCCGCATTCTTCGCAAATCTCGTCCGTAGGCTCGCTGATCTTAGGGATAGCCGAAGCAGCCCTAGATTGCGTCTCCTCTACCGACCTGGCGTTCTTACACTTGGGGAAACCGCTGCAGGAGATAAACTTGCCTCTGCGCCCCCATTTTATCACCATGGGCTGTCCGCAGAGGTCACAGACCTCGTCGGTGGGTTCAGTGATTTTGGGCATAGCCGAAGTCGCTCTAACTACCAGTTCCTCGAATGGGTAATAGAACTCCTGCAGCATGGGAACCCACTGCAGTTGACCGCTGGCGATTTGGTCCAGCTTTTCTTCCAGTTGGGCGGTGAAGCCAACATTGATGATATCGGCGAAGTGCTCGCTGAGCAGACCGGCGACGATGACGCCGAGTTCGGCGGGCGCTAACTTCCCGTTGCGCCGCTCTACATAGCCGCGCTCCTGGATTAGAGATAAGATGGGGGCGTAGGTGCTGGGGCGTCCAATGCCCAGCTCCTCAAGTGTCTTGACCAGCGTGGCCTCAGTGTAGCGGGGTAGGGGCTGGGTGAAATGCTGCTCTGGGAAGAGTTTTAGCAGCCTGAGCTGTTCGCCCTTGGCGAGCTTGGGAAGGAGATCCTTTCCGTTTTCATCCTCAACATCGTCTCTGCCTTCCTGGTAGAGGGTGAGGAATCCGGGGAAGGCTATCATCGATCTTTTGGCTCTAAACAGATACCTCCTATTGTTGGACTTTGCTTCGATGTCCACAGTGGTAGTGTCGATTTGGGCTGCTGCCATTTGGCTGGAGACCATACGTTGCCAGATAAGCGTATAAAGCCTTAGCTGCTCTTTGGTAAGGTAAGGCGCGATTTGCGCTGGCTCTCTTTGTATAGAAGTAGGGCGTATCGCCTCGTGGGCCTCCTGGGCGCCTTTCACCTTTCTGGCGAAGCGGCGTGGTGTCGGGGGGAGAAAATCGGCGCCGTACTTTCCTGCAATATATGATCGGGCCTCTGAGATTGCCGACGACGAAACCCGGGTGGAATCGGTGCGCATATAGGTGATCAGCCCCACAGGGCCCTGCTTGCCCAAGGGCAGGCCCTCGTAGAGCTGCTGGGCGATGGCCATGGTTTGCTTGGCGCTGAACCTGAGTTTTCGCCACGCCTCCTGCTGCAGGGTGCTGGTGATGAATGGCGGCGCTGGCTGGCGGGCCCCTCTCTTCTGTTGCACCGCGGACACGGTATAGCCTGCGCCCTCGAGTTCGGTTGTCAGCCCCTGGGTCTGCTCCTTGTCCCTGAGTTCGATCTTATCTCCGCCGAGCAAGCCCACAAGCCCTGCCCTGAAGCTCGGCGACCCATCTCTCTCCTTCGCTAGCTCGGCTTCAATTGACCAGTACTCCACGGGGACAAAGCCCGATATCTCGGCCTCGCGGTCAACGACTAGCTTGAGTGCTACCGACTGTACTCTCCCTGCGGAAAGCCCTGGCCTCACGCTCTTCCAGAGTAGGGGGCTCAACTTATAGCCTACCAGTCTATCCAGGATTCGCCGCGCCTGCTGAGCATCTACCAGCCTCAGATCTATGGGCCGGGGGTGGCGGAAGGCGCTGGAGATAGCCTCCTTGGTTATCTCGTGGAACACCACCCGCTTAAGGGGCACTTTGTCCAGCTTCGCTGCCTGAACTACGTGCCAGGATATGGCTTCTCCTTCGCGATCAGGGTCTGTGGCCAGATAGACAGCTGCTGCTGATGCCGCCTCATCTTTTATCTCACGCAGTACTTTTCTCTTTTTACTCAGGACAACATATCTTGGAGAGAAGTCGTTATCCAGATCAACCCCCAGTTCCTTCTCTGGCAGATCGCGTACATGCCCCAGTGATGCCTTTACCGTGTAGCCTTTTCCCAAGAACTGGCTCAGGGTTCTCGCCTTGGCAGGGGACTCGACAACAACTAAATTCTTGGACATTGCCAATCAGCTCCTACTCGGTAGCTTGCTTTTGCTCCGCTTCACATTCATCTGTGCAGAATCTAATGTATCATAACACGATTGAGGATGTTCATCCATACCAAGAGCATACACTATACACAAGATGGGGTTTCGTCAAGCTCTTTTCTCCTCAACTGTAAGGAATCACCCCCCGAGGTGGGCCTTCTGAATCTGCGCTCACGGATTGGGAGCACCCACAGGGGCTTGACAAAGAGGGCAGATGGTGATAAATAGTTGATATATCAATGATAGCTCAAGGCCCTGTTGACCGATGACACAGCCTCGACAGCGACATATCCCGCTCAGTATCGACGAGAGGCGAGTGCTAGACCGGCGCAAGCGCGAATATGAGGATAGGACCGGGGATAGCGGAGACTGGGGGAAGTTCCTGGGGATTATTTCACTAGCCGGTCTAGCCGCCTTGGGGATCTACGCTATGGCTCAAGTGACCAAGCGTGCGCCGACGGTATGGCAGGTCGATTGCTCCCGTTGCGGGATGGGATTTCCTATCCAGGTTCCAAACCCCCCACCTTGGAGATTAGCCCAGGTTAGATGCCCGAGTTGCAGCAGTGAGCTAGTGATCGACTTTGCCAAATCAGCGTCAGGCGTATCGAACGGGCACGAAGCAGGTCCAGACAGCCTCTACACTGCTCACTGTCACGTTTGCCAGCAGCCGATCAAGGCATCCTTTTCCAAGGTGAATCCGCGGGGGGTTGAGTACCTGGAATGTGCGCGCTGTGGCCGCGTGCCGAGTATCAGCTCTCGGGAGTAGAACAGAGCACTCACCGATATAGTGCTAACTGTGTCTAACCCAACGAAACGGACTGGAAGTCCCTCTTGACTCCGGACATCTCGCCCTCGCCTCTATTGCGGCAATTACATTACGCGTGGGCAAGGGTGTAGTTCATACCTCCTAGCTGGCGTACCATTCCTTTGAGCTCCATCATCGCCAGGGTGCTGGAAACGGTGGCGATGGGGAGACGCGAGCGGCGGCAGACCTCGTCGATGTGAGTCGGCTCGTGGCGGAGATGCCTAAGAAGCAGCGACTCGGTCTCGTTCGCTGTGACGAGTTCTCTCATCTCTAGCTGCTGCGGGATCATGGTCAGGTTTAATTCCTCGAGAATGTCCTGAGCGTTCCTCACCAGCTTGGCTCCATCTTGGATCAGGCGGTTGGTACCGTGGCTCGCCGGCGACAGGATGCTTCCTGGGACAGCGAATAACTCCCGGTTCTGCTCCAGGGCAAGGTTTGCTGTGATCAGGGCCCCGCTGCCTTCACCGGCCTCGGTGACCACTACCCCGAGGCTCAGCCCAGACATGATTCGATTGCGGCGAGGGAAGTTCTCTGCCTTGGGTCTGGTTCCCAGGGGATACTCGCTAATCAGCGCTCCTTGCCCCATGATCGCCTGCGCCATCTTGACGTTCTCCGCAGGGTAGACCAGATCGAGACCACAAGCGAGGACAGCGATGGTGCGGCCCCCGGCCTCCATGGCAGTGCGGTGGGCTAAAGAGTCGATCCCCCGGGCGAGGCCGCTGACGATAGTGATTCGATTGTGTGCCAAGTCGGCTACCAGGCGCTCGGTTACATCTCGCCCATATATTGTAGCCCGCCGGGTGCCAACTACTGCTATTGCCCACTCGTCCTCTGGGGCAAGGGTCCCCCTGATATAGAGCAGGGGAGGGACATCGTAGATCTCCTTCAGTCTGGTGGGGAAGGTGGGGTCATTCCAGGTGAGCACTTCGACCCGGTATCGCTCCAGCATCTCCATCTCAGCATCGAGCGAGATGTTGGGACGTGAGGCGATGATGGACTCGATCGATCTGCTGTCCAGTCCTGCTGATCTGAGGTCTGAAGCTCCAGCATGCCAAGCCTGTTCGAGATTGCCGAAATAAGTCTCAAGTTGGGAGAACTTGGCGCGACCGATGCCTGGTATTCGGTTGAACCCTATCCAGTATTTTAGGTCTGACATCTCCGCCCCGTAGCTGAGCCATTGTAGCATACCCTGGGCGAGGAAGGCAATCGGCGCTAACTGGTAACGGAGTGGGCGAGGGCGGTTATCAGATGACGCAAGACGTCAGCCAGTTGGTCGACTTCGATTTGCGGCGTCTCTGAAGTCAGGGCCAGC
>SOKG01000268.1 GCA_004376205.1 Dehalococcoidia bacterium
CGATTGTGGCGCTGGCCCTGGCCGGGCTGGCCTGGTGGCGGGGCGGCCCTGGCCTTGCTTTGGCAGGGCTGGTGCAAGGCGGCAAAACGCGGCGCTTTGGTAGCATGGATTGCTTCTTCATCCAATGAAGCGACACTCGATAGACAAGGTCTGATGTGTTTAGGGGAGGTGTGTAATGGACGATTTACATCCAGATGAGGATGTACAACTTGAAAATGAGGAATCACTAGACCCAAAGGATTGGGAAGCCATGCGGGTATTGGGGCACCGCATGATTGAGGATATGATGAGCTATCTGGAATCGGTTCGGGAACGTCCTGTTTGGCAGCCTATACCTGCGAGCGTAAAGCAGAAGCTTTCGATACCCCTCCCTCTGAATCCCCAAAAGCCAGAAGACATTTACCAAGAATTCTTAGACTACATTCTTCCCCATCCCATGGGAAATATCCACCCACGCTTTTGGGGATGGGTGATCGGAACCGGCACAGCCTTAGGAATGTTGGCTGAGTTACTAGCGGCTGGCATGAACCCAAATGTGGGAGGGGCGGATCATGTTGCCAACTATGTCGAACGACAAGTGTTGGAATGGTGTAAAGAGATGTTGGGCTATCCTATGGAAGCCAGCGGTTTGCTGGTTAGTGGCGGATCCATGGCTAACCTGGTTGGACTCACCGTCGCACGCAATACCATGTCTGGCTTTGACATTCGCAGAGAGGGTCTCGGAGCCGCTCAAAAGCCAATGACATTCTATGGATCCGTTGAAACGCACAGCTCCAATCAGAAGGCCGTTGAATTACTAGGGCTGGGTTCTGCCGCGCTTCGTCAAATCCCCGTCAACGCTGAGTTCCAAATTGTCCTTCCTGCACTTGAAGTTACTGTATCCAAAGATCGGGATGACGGATTTCATCCAATTTGCGTTATTGGGAACGCAGGCACGGTGAACACCGGTGCTATTGATGACTTAAGGGCTCTGGCTGATTTCTCGGAACGTGAAGGGTTATGGTTTCACATCGATGGGGCGTTCGGAGCCCTTGCGGCTTTGTCTCCGGAGCTGCGCCCTCTCCTGTCCGGTCTGGAACGGGCCGACTCTCTTGCGTTTGATCTTCACAAGTGGATGTATATGCCCTATGAGATTGGTTGTGTATTGGTGAGAAATGAAGCGAATCATCGGTGTGCATTTTTGATGTCCGCTGACTATCTTACTCACGCCGAGCGTGGGTTGGCAGGAGGCCCTCTCTGGTTTAGTGAGTATGGGCCTCAGCTATCGCGTGGATTTAGAGCCCTGAAGGCATGGATGTCAATCAAGGAACACGGAATCAAGAAATATGGGCGTTTGATCAAGCAAAATGTCGATCAAGCGAGATACCTTACTTACCTGGTGGACAATGCACCTCAGCTTGAAAGGATGGCACCGGTCTCGTTGAACATCGTCTGCTTTCGATTCAAAGGAGGTTCTTCCGACGACGTTGATCTGAATTCCATAAACCAGGAGATCTTGATACGTTTACACGAGCAAGGTATCGCTGCTCCTTCATATACAACGCTCTCAGGCAATTATGCTCTTCGCGTGGCTATCACAAATCATCGTAGTCGCAGAGAGGATTTCGAACTCCTCGTACGCAAAGTCATCCGGTTGGGGGAAGATATCTTCAGCGAGAGGATGTAGTTTACTTAATTGACGGAGAGAATTACTCATGACCCTAGACTTTCAATCAGAACAGCTTAGAGACCTGCTATATCAAGCGTCAGACATCGTGGTCAGGTTATATGCCGACATTGGCAAGAAGCCAATCTATCATGGCAAATCTCCCTCCGAGGTGCGCGACTACTTCGAAGAACCACTCCCAGTCGAACCTCAGGACGTTTCGAGTCTATTGGAAAGGTGGAGAACCAAGTCTTTGAGACTGCGACACTGAGCATCAGTCCACGCTTTCTTGCCTATATAATGAGTGGTGGAAACCAAGTGGCCATCCTCGCTGAGTTGCTAAGCGCAGCATTGGATCAGAACTGTTGCCTGTGGCATGCGGCTCCATCTGCGGCTGAGATTGAACGCCAGGTTATCGCCTGGATTGCAGAGTTCATCGGTTACGCCTCCGATGCAGGCGGAGCGATCGTAAGTGGAGGCTCAACTGCGAATTTGACCTGTCTCTCGGTGGCCCGCAGGGTCAAGGCACCCTTTGATGTGGCCAATGACGGCCTGGGAGCTGGCCCGCCCCTGACCGTCTACATTTCAGAA
>SOKG01000321.1 GCA_004376205.1 Dehalococcoidia bacterium
GTCGACCACCTCAGCCTTAACAACTTGCTTCTTGGTGGCAGCTTCAATCATACGTGCCCCTAGTCGTGCCCCGCTGCCGCTGGAGCAACATTCAGGGAACTGCTCCGTTATCATTCCCAGCAGGAGAAGCGGGCAGTGGCAAAGTGGCTTGCCACCCTCCACAATACAAGCTTCATAAATCAAGTCAAAAACATCTCCGTTCTGCTTGATGGTCCAAGGGCCTATAGGTGGAACTGTTGTCTTCAGGTATTCCAGGTAGTCATCCCAGCTCATACCGGGTTGAATTCCCACAGCCCCCGCCATAGCTAACTCCCCGCAAGTATCACACATCTTCGTTAGGATAGCTTTCCTCCGCTTCGGGGGAAGCCTTCTGATCTCTTCGAGCAATGTAGTCGTAATAGCTGGTAGCCACGTAGCGTACATCAAACCCTTTATTTCTTCGGTAATTGCTGCCCCCGTTTTTTGTTCCTCAGCCATCTTCTTTCCTCCCTCAGTTTAGTTGGGTCTTCGCAAGGCCTGTTCACCTAAATAGCGTCGTTGCTTACCTCTCTCGGTCAAAAATGCTCTGAGGCAGGAGTCTCAAAAGGCGATCACAGCCCGAACGACTTTCCCATCGAAGGTATCTTTGATAGCGTCATTGATTTTGTCCAGTGAATAGTGAGCCGACACCAGTTTGTCCAAAGGCAATTTGCCTGCCATAAACAGATCCACGTAGCGAGGGATATCGATCTTGGGGCGTATACTGCCCATGACGCACCCCGTGATGGTCACTTCCCTCATAAAGCGCCAGGCCTCGATAGAGAATGTTGCCCCGATCGGCGCGAGTCCCAGAACTAGCGCCATGCCGCCCGGGCGTGGGTACACGGAGTGAAAGGCCTGGGTCATAGCCTCTGTGTTACCGATAGCTTCAAAACTGTAGTCCACGCCACCTCCACACTCCGCTGCAATTCTCATCACCGGCTCGTCCTTGGAGGCGTTGACCAGATTGGTCGCGCCAAGCTCCCGAGCCACCTCAAGCTTGCTATCGAGCAAGTCCACAGCGAAGATTGGGTGCGCGCCCACCAGCTTCGCCGCCATGATCGTTGCCAGCCCTACTCCCCCGCAGCCGAAGACGGCCACACTGCTGCCAGCCTTCACCCTGGCCTTGTTGATCACTGCGCCGATTCCCGTAGATGCGCCACAGCCCAAAAGACAGACCACATCCAGAGGAGCATCTTCGCGCACCTTCACTGTTGCCGATTCCTCCACCACGGCATATTCGGCAAAGGATGATTGGGCCATAAAATGATTCAATTCATCGCCATTTTTCCTTCGCAACCGCTTGGTGCCATCTGCCATGGTTCCCATAAGCATTGCTGTCTGCGGGTCTGTTTCGCAGCTTGTAGGTACTCCCATTATACAGGCCGGGCACTTGCCGCAGTGCGGGGCGACGGTTACCAGCACCCTATCTCCCGGCTGCACCTCTGTTACATCCTTGCCCACTTTCTCTACGATCCCAGCACCCTCGTGACCCAACACTATAGGGGGTTGCGTCGCCAAATCACCCTTGATGCAATGGAGATCGCTATGGCATACTCCCGTTGCCACCAGTTTGACCAAGACCTCTTTGCCCTTGGGATCATCGAGCTCAACCTCTTCTATCACGAGAGGTGTATTCAGCTGCTCCAGTATCGCAGCTCTCGTCTTCATTCTGATGCCTCCTTTTCGCAGCCTTCTCTCAGTACTGTTACTTGTGCTACTTAAGCGCTCACGAGGAACTTTCCTCCCTCTTCGCTCAGACCTGCGGGAACTATTCTACACAGATAGCTCCCTTACGGCAACAAGGCGATCAGGTGCCCAAGACGCCCGCGTACACAGCATAGGGCTGGAGCACAACTGCTTCTGGTCTTGATGGAGGCCTTGACAGCCGGCGCCCACCGACATATCATCACCCTGCGGTGGAAAGGTATTTGAAACCCACAAACGTTATCGATTGCGATACAGAGTCCATAGGGGAAAAGGCCCGCCTGGTAACCGAAGGACTGGAATCAGATCGAGAGAAGGCTGTAGCCCTTTACTACTTTGTAAGGGATCAAATCAAGCAGAATCCGTATGCGCCGTGTCAGTTTCTTGAGGATTACAAGGCAAGCTCAACGCTGGAAAGAGGCCACGGGTTCTGTCAGCATAAGGCTGTCCTCCTCGTCGCCCTGGCCCGAGCTGCAGGAATCCCTGCCCGC
>SOKG01000308.1 GCA_004376205.1 Dehalococcoidia bacterium
CAAGACAGCTAATCCGAACGCGCCGCCGAGATTGCGGAAGAAAGCAGTGGTAGAGGTAGCTACTCCCATGACAGCATAAGGGACTGCATTCTGAACCGCTATGGTGTAGAGAGGCATCGAAATGCCCAGTCCCAGGCCGGTCACAATTATGTAGAACACGGCTCTTGCATAGCTGGTTTCGACCGTCATTGTGGAGAGCAGCCCCATGCCCGCAGCCATGACGGCCAGGCCAACCATACCCTGGAGCCGGTAATGTCCCCCGGCACGCGAGAGCACCTGCCCCGAGACGAGAGCGCCTGCTACCACACCCAACATCATGGGCGTCAAGAAGCTGCCGCTAGCAGTGGCGGACAACCCCAGTACCCCCTGGAAGAAAAGCGGGACGAAGATAATGCCGCCGAACATTGCAATACCCGTAGTAAAAATGATAATCGATGCCACGCTCACAATCCTGTTCTTGAATATCCACAGGGGAATGATGGGTTCCTTGGCTCGGCCCTCGATTATCACGAAAAGTGCGGTCATGGCTGCTGAAAAAGCGAACATGCTGATGATGGGGACGGAGACCCAGGGATATTCAACACCTCCCCAGGATAGAGCCAGCATCGCCGGCACCACGGCAAGTATCAGTGCTACTACGCCGGGATAGTCAATCTTAGGTTTCACATTGCTGGGTCGGAAATTGGGGAAGAAGAATATGAACAGGCCGATGATCAGGATCCCGAGGGGAATATTGACGAAGAAGACCCAGTGCCAGGAGAGGTTGTCGGTTATGAATCCGCCCAGCGTCGGCCCGATGACAGACGATATACCGAACACCCCCGTCATGAGGCCCTGATACTTGCCCCGTTCGGCGGGCGGGAAAAGGTCGCCGATAACGATAAAGGCGTTGGCCATCATCACCCCGGCGCCTAACCCCTGCAATCCCCGGAAGATGATGATCTGTGTCATCGTTTGGCTGAGGCCGCAGAGGAGAGAACCAGCTATGAAGATTGTTAGTCCGGCAACGTAGAACCACTTGCGGCCGTACATATCGGTCAGCTTACCGGTGATGGGCATGGTAATGGTCGAGGCGACTATGTAGGCTGTGGCCACCCAGGTGTAGTGAGCAAATCCGCCCAGATCAGCGATGATCCGTGGCATGGCGGTGCCGACGATCGTCTGATCTAGTGCGCCCAGGAACATGGCCAGCATCACACCGACCAGTGTGATAACTACTTGCCGTCTGGGCAGTGAGCGCAGGCTGAATATCTCTGGCTCTGTTTCCATGTTTGTCTGCTCTTGGTTACGGGGATTCGTGAATCGAGTGGGGAATATCTTTGAATCCGGAAAATTGCATCTGAGTTTATGATACCACAAAGCTGCTGAGCAGTCTCTTTCGATCTCAATGATCCAGCTTGAACAAGAGTCCGTTTTGCTCTATCCTTACTTGAGGAGGAAAGGAGTACCCGACATGAAGAGAGTTTTCTGTAGCCTGGCGCTTATGCTTATCATTGCAGCCATCGTCGCAAGCGGTTGTGGGAAGTCGGATTCGCTGAGACAGGATTTGGAGCAGGTCTCTTCGGACGTAGTTGAGATACGGGGGCTGACGCCGAAAGACGAGGTAGAATATCGATTTGTTACCAGTGCCCAGCTGCGAGAGCAGTTTGTTAGTGATTTCGAGGAAGAGTATCCCCAGGAGGAGGCGAGAATAGATCAGGAGGTCTATGTCCTCCTGGATTTGATGGAGCAGGATCAGGACCTATACACGATTCTTCTGGACGTTTTATCGGAACAGATTGCCGGTTTTTATGATTATGACTTAGGAGAGTTGTATGTGGTGAGCGACAGGGAGGAGTTGGGGCCTATGGAAAGGGTTATTTTCGCGCATGAGTATGCTCACGCTCTTCAGGACCAGTACTTTGACCTGAGTTCACTCCCGCTGGAGGAGGAGGACAACTCCGATCTTTCCGTGGCTGCCGTCTCACTGACGGAGGGGGACGCTCTGTTGGTCCAATCCAGCTACATGTTTGACTATCTTAGCGCCGATGAGCTGCAAGCTGTGCTAGAGGAATCTCAAGAAGCCGAGATGGAAAAGTTTGAAGCTGCCCCTCGATTCATCAGGGAAAGCATCCTTGCTCCCTATGAGGAAGGACTCAGTTTTGTCTTAGCTCTTGGCGGATGGGAGGGTATCGATCAGGCTTATGGGGACCTGCCCCAATCCAC
>SOKG01000156.1 GCA_004376205.1 Dehalococcoidia bacterium
GCCACCCTGGCGGGGCTGAACAAGGCGACGAAGCAGCCGGGGGATGCTATTGGCGTGGTGGGCCTCCCGTGCCAGATTCTGGCTCTGAGGAAGATGCAGGCCTCAAAACACGAAACCGGGGCAAAGGGGGTAAAGCTCGTCATCGGGCTTTTCTGCACCTGGGCATTATCCTATAAGGGGTTCCACGAGTTCCTCAGGGGAAAGGTAGATTCCTCACTCATCAAGCGACTCGATATTCCCCCTCCGCCAGCCAACATCCTGGTGGTGGATACCGAAGCGGGCACCATAGAATTCCCCCTGGATGAGATCAGAGGGTTCGTCAAGCCGACGTGCGGCATCTGCTTTGACATGACCTCCGAGTTCGCTGACATCTCGGTGGGCATGGTGGAGGGAATGGAGGACTGGAACACCGTGGTAGTTAGAACCGCAGAGGCAGAGAGGCTTATTGAGAAGGCAAAGGCGGACGGGATAATTGAGACCAGGCCTCTGGAGGAGGCACGCCTGGGCCACCTGCGGGAGGCAGCGCTGCAGAAAAAAAAGAGGGCCATAAGCGAGATAGTGAAGCGGACTGGCGACGAGAGAGCTCTCTTATACCTGCGCCTGAGCGATGCTGAGAGAAGAAAGTTCCTTTAGGAGTTCGAGATGTCAACAGTGAAGATAGACCAGCCAGGCAAAAGTGTGCTCATGATGGGCAATGAAGCCATCGCCCGAGGAGCCATCGAAGCCGGGGTTGACTTCTGTGCCGCCTATCCAGGCACCCCTTCCTCAGAGGTTCCGGAATCGCTGGCCCGTGTGGCGGAGCATTTCGGTTTGTATGTCGAATGGTCCACCAACGAGATGGTGGCCCTTGAGGCGGCTGCTGCTGCTTCCCTCTCTGGACTGAGGGCCATAGTGGCCATGAAACAGAACGGGGTCAACGTATGCTCGGATTTCTTAATGACGGTCAACCTGAGCGGCACCAAGGGCGGCCTGGTTCTTGTGGCTGCTGACGACCCATCGGCGATATCCAGCTCCAACGAACAGGATAGCCGAAATTTCGCCAGGTTTGCCGACCTGCCCCTCGTGGAGCCGGCGACCTTTCAAGAGGCCAAGGATATGACCAAGTGGGCCTTTGAGGTATCGGAAAGGGTGGGTCTGCCCTGCATGATAAGGAGCGTCACCAGGCTATCCCATAGCAGGGGCAATGTAAAGCTCGATGAGATTCCCCAGAGGAGCAGATCAGCTCGCTTTGAAGGGGTCTATATCTCTGGTGCCTTCGTCTCGGCACAGCACTCTGCACTACATCAGAAATTGGAAAAGGCCCGAGAGGAGTTCGAGGGCTCCGAGTTCAACTGGTACGTCGGCCCGGAGAAGGCAGAGTTCGTCATAGTCACCTGCGGCAGCGGCTGGTTCTACTCGCGGGAAGCAGTGGCGGCGCTGGGACTCGATGGGCAGGTGGGGATTCTGAAACTAGGGACCACGTGGCCTCTACCCGAGAGATTCATCATTGACCACTTGAAGCAGGCCACGGAGATACTTGTCGTTGAGGAGGTAGATCCCTTCCTGGAGCAGAACATAAAGGTTCTCCTGGCGGAGCAGACGAAGACGTTGGGGCCAATCGAAGTCTATGGAGCCAGGACAGAGCATCTTCCAGGTTTTGGAGACATAAATCAAGACAAGGTGGCCAAGGCCCTGGCCAGCATAAGGGGGCTGGAATATCGGACCAGGGATGAAGGATATGCCAAGAAGGCAAGTGAGCTGGCGCTACCTAGCTTGCCGCCAAGGATACCTACCTTCTGCGCCGGTTGCCCCCATCGAGCATCCCTGTGGGCAGTAAAGGCCGCCTTGAAGTTGGACGGACGGAACGGATTTGTCACCGGTGACATCGGTTGCTACAGCCTGGGTGCAGGCCCGGCGGGCTTCTTTCAACTGAAGACCCTTCATTGTATGGGGGCTGGAACCGGGCTGGCCAGCGGATTTGGCAAGCTAGGTCAGTTTGGCTTCGACCAACCGGTGGTCGCTGTATGCGGCGACTCTACCTTCTTTCATGCTGCCATTCCCGGCCTTATCAACGCCCGGTTCAACAACAGCAATATCCTGATGGTGGTGCTGGACAATGGCGGAACGGCGATGACCGGCTTTCAGCCCCATCCCAGCTCAGGGTGCGATGCCCTGGGCAGGCCAGCGCCGGTGGTGGAGATCGAGGCGATATGCAAGGC
>SOKG01000296.1 GCA_004376205.1 Dehalococcoidia bacterium
ATGAAACAGCAGCATGTGCCTGACCTGCCCCGGATTATTGTACCACCTCCAAATTTAGATTGGTTGGGGTGTGCACCCGAGCAGGATTCGACCTTCCCCGAACCCCTTGCTAAGCCTGAACCCTGCGCAGCGCTATGAGCAGCCCGGCGATGCTCTTGGCGTCGCACACCTCGCCTGAGGCAATTAGCTCGGGGACACTGGTCAGGGGTACGCGCACCAGCTCGATGTTCTCGTCGTCGTCAGCAGCATTCTCAGCAGGTCTAAGCTCGGTGGCAAGATAGAGGTGCATCTGCTCAGTGCAGAAGCCGGGGCTGGTGTAGAAGAAACCCAGCTCCTCCCATCGCTCAGCGGAGAAGCCCGTCTCCTCCTCGAGCTCCCTGCGGGCACAGCCCAGCGCGTCCTCGCCGGGTTCCATGCCCCCTGCCGGAATCTCCAGCAGCACCATCTCCACTGGCTTGCGATACTGCCGGACAAGAACGACGTTATTCTCAGAGTCGATGGCAACGATGGCGGCGACACCACCATGCTCTACGATCTCCCGCTTAGTCGTCCTGCCGGAGGGCAGCTCCACAGTATCCACCCTCAGGCCGACCAGTCTTCCCTGGTAAATACGCTCAGTATGCAGAGTCCGTTCCTGGCTCACTTTCATCCCTTAACGGCCGCGGCGGCCCAAGATGCAAGATCAGCGACACCTCATCACAATCGGGGAACTTGGGACATCTGTAGCACTCGCCCCAGACCTTGCGGGGAAGCTCTGACTTGTCAATGAGAGCAAAGCCACACTTCTCGAAAAAGTCCGGCTTATAGGTCAGACAGAAAACGGTGGAGATGCCGAGTTCCCTGGCCTCTTCGATACAGGTCTTGACCAGGGTGGCACCAATACCCTGCCCTTTACTACCCTCAGCGACTACCAGGGATTTGACCTCAGCCAGGTCGGACCAGCTCACATGAAGGGCCACACAGGCAGCCACCCAGTCGCCATCCCTGACCACAAAATAGTCCCTGATATTCTCGTAAATCTCGCTCAGGGCACGAGGAAGCATCTCGCCCTGACCGGCGAATTTGTTGATAAGCTTATGCATCTGGGTAGCATCAGCTATCTTGGCTTTTTCCACTTTCATCTCCGTCTACTCCCTCTTTCCCAGCCTCTGCATCAATGTCTCGTAAAAGGATGTGGGTCGATCAGACCTGAGCAGCCTGGTGATATGAGGACTGCGTCCGACTTTCACAACAGCCCCATCGCTTAGCGGGACTTCAACCTGACCATCAATGCTGAGCCTTGCTGCGTGAGTGGTGCTCACCTCAAGCTTCACCTCTGTGTCAGAGGGTAAAACCAGAGCAGTACCTGAGCTGAGGTGAGCTGCGATTGGCTGCAGCAGGATCTCCCTGGCGAGGGGATGGAGTATAGGACCGCCTGCCGCCAGGGAATAGCCGGTGCTGCCGGTTGCTGTGGCCAAAATCACACCATCGCATCTATAAGTTGCCAACGGCTCCCCATCGACGGTCGCCGTGATGCGGATCAGACGGCATCTCTCCCCACGGCCGACAACCACATCGTTTAGCGCATGAAAAGGAGGGGTATCCGCTGAGACAAGCTCCGCCTGAAGCATACTCCTCTCCTCAAGCCAACCCTCACCTTTAATAAAGGCAGGCACCCGGCTCAAGGCATCCTCTGCACGCAGCTCAGTCATAAAACCAACGCGTCCCAGGTTTACGCCCAAGATGGGAATCGACTGGGGATTGGCAATGCGCGCTGCCCTGAGAATAGTGCCATCGCCGCCCAGGCAGATTATGAGTTCGGTCGCACCTGCCTGTTCTTTCGCCCTGTCCTCCTCCCACGATGAGCAAATCCAAACCGCGACATCCAGATCGCCCACGACCCTTGCCAGCTGTTGAGCTAAATCCCGAGCAGCCTGGATCTTAGGCTGGAACAGGATGCCAACCTTTTTCTTCAAGTCCACCTTCTTTTTCACAAATCCACTCTACGGCTTTCCTAACAGGACAAAAAACTCTCGGTTGCCCTCAGCGCCCAAGATCGGCGACGCCACCAGGCCCTCCAACCTGAAGCCCCTGTCGACAGCCCAGCAGATGAAGCGACCGAGAACGGCAGCATGGACAAGAGGGTCTTTTACCACGCCTCCTTTGCTTACCTGCCGCCGCCCCGCCTCAAACTGAGGTTTAACCAGCACAATCAATCGCCCTCCGCCCCTCACCACATCGGCCACTGTGGGCACTACCTTCTCCAGAGAGATAAATGATATGTCAACTGTAGCCAGGTCCACCGGCTCAGGCAGGGTGAACGGGTAGCGAGCGTTGACCCGCTCCATCACCACTACCCTGGGGTCTTGCCTCAGACGGTAGTCAAGCTGACCGTAACCAACGTCGACGGCATATACCTTGCTCGCTCCGCGCTTCAGTAGGCAATCGGTGAAACCTCCGGTTGAAGAACCTACATCGACCACCACCAAGGAGGTAACATTCACCTGGAACTCGTCAAGCGCCCCCTCCAGCTTGAGTCCACCCCTACCTACAAATGGAGGTCTCTGGAGCAGATGAACCTCAGCGTCGTCACTGACCAGGGTGCTGGGCTTGATGACCGTCCTGTTGTCGGCGACAACAGCGCCCTCCATGACCATAACCCTGGCCTTCTCCCTGCTATCCGCCAGCCCCCTGGTAACAAGCAGGGCATCTATCCTCTGCCTACTCACGCCGTTTTTTAGCATAGACTCGAAGGCGTTGAAAGTCAAGGTTGCCTGAATCCCCCTCCCTCTGACTCCCGCAAGGGGAGGGAGGACTGGGGCAGTATCTGCGCCCCTGGCTCTAGAACAAAAGCGCTTATCAGTGTATTATAGCAATAGCCCAATTTGGAGGGATACGATGACACTGGCACTGGAAGGCATAAAGGTTCTAGACCTATCCCGCACCGTGCCCGGGCCATTCTGCACCATGGTCCTGGCAGACATGGGCGCAGACGTGATCAAGATCGACGCCCCCGGGTACCAGATGGGAATGCTTCCAGACCAGGAGAAACAAGCGGCCTATGATTTCCTGTCCCGTAATAAGAAGAGCATCGTTCTCAATCTGAAGACCGAAGAAGCCAGGACGGTTTTCCACAAGCTGGCGACTGAGGCTGACGCTGTCGTGGAAGCCTTTCGTCCCGGGGTTACCGAAAAGCTGGGCGTGGACTACGATACTATCTCCGAACTCAATCCCAGGATTGTCTATTGCAGCCTCACTGGCTTCGGCCAGGACGGGCCCTACCGCGATCTCCCCGGGCACGACCCCAACTACATCTCCATAGGCGGGGCGGTGGGACTTACCGGGGATCGGGAAGGCGATCCAGTGATCATTCGAGCTGCTATGGGAGACATAGGCAGCGCCCTGCACGCCGTTATCGGCATCCTCTGTGCCCTCATGGCGCGGGATAAGACTGGCAGAGGCCAGTATGTGGACATCTCCATGACCGACAGCGTTCTCCCCTTCCTCACCGTTAGCTTGCTGAGATACTTCAGAGACGGCTTTATCCCCAAAAGGGGTTGGCCATCGCCAACGATAAACGTGTGGAAGACCAAAGACGGCAAGTTTGTCTCCACGGGCCTGATAGAACCCTATTTCTGGGAGCGCTTCTGCCACGCTCTGGGCAGGGAGGACCTCATCCCCCACCAGCGCGCCAAGGGTGAGAAGCTCCAAGAGGTACACTCCGCAATCAAGGAGACGTTTCTGACCAAAACCAGGGATGAATGGTTCCAGATTATGAAGGACGCGGATACATGCGTTAGCCCTGTCCTGGAGCTGGATGAGGTGGTCAACGACCCGCAGTTGCTCAGCCGCGATATGTTCCCTGAATTCGACCACCCGAGGGAGGGAAAGGTGAGACAGCTCGGCATGCCGATAAAGCTCTCGGAGACGCCGGCGAAATTCAGGAGCTTCGCCCCCCTCATCGGGCAGCACACGGAGGAGGTCCTGCAAGGATTGGGCTATACCAAGCACCAGATCGAGGAGATGCGCAAGTCGGGAGCCATAGAGTGAGAGCGCGGCATGCCGTGCCCTTGCAATCATCTTTTCTCAACTACCAGACCCTCGTTTGGCAACTGCCTTAGGTTAAGAACATGCCTGAACTACCGGAGGTCGAGACCATCAAGAACGACCTTCGCCCCGTGGTGAGAGGTCGTCGTTTTACCAGTGTATCCCTCTTCTGGCCGAGAATGGTAATCCAAAACTCGGCCGAGGAGCTTTGCCAACGACTCCCCGGTCAGATGATAGAAGAGGTGGCCAGAAGGGGCAAGTACCTTATCTTTCGCCTGGCCAGCGGCGAATCGCTGGTATTGCATCTGAGAATGACCGGCTCGCTGCTGCTCAGGAACAGAGGTGTTGCCTCCAGCGAGTCCAATCTTTACGTAACAGCCATATTCGGTCTAGGTAGCGGCCTGGAGCTGCTCTTTCGTGACCGGCGTAAGCTGGGCACCATGTCGCTGGTAACGGATGAGCGTGAAATAGCCGGCAAGCTCGGTCCCGAGCCCCTCGATGCCAGCTTCACCCCAGAGATCCTAAGGGAGAGGTTAAGCAACCGAAAAGCTCCCATAAAAGCAGTGCTATGCGACCAGAAGTTCGTCGCCGGCATCGGCAACATGTATGCCGATGAGGCATTGTTCTTTGCCAACGTCCATCCGTTGAGGCCAGCCAACAGCCTTTCCGAAGAGGAGACAAAGAGGCTGCACAAAGCTATACGCCAGGTGCTCAACAAAGCCATCGACAGTGCCGGGGCCAGCATCAGCGACTATCGCCGTCCCGGCGGTGAACGGGGAAGCCAGCAATATGCTTTCTACGTAGCACACAGGGGTGGGCAAACCTGTAAAGTCTGCGCCACCCCTGTTGAACGCATCCCTGTTCGCAATCGAGGCACGTATTTTTGCCCCAGGTGTCAGGGAGCCGCTACTTGTTCTTGAAGACGGGCTTCCTCTTCTCCCTGAAGGCAGCCCCGGCCTCCGCGCTATCCTCCATACCCCTCAGGTTCTGCTCCAGCGCCTGTCCGAATATCCTGCCCAACTTGGGCTCCATATACGCTCCCCGCTTGATTATCTCCTTGAAGTTCCATACCGCGCGGGGCGCCAGGTACAGCATGCGGTTGGCCCAGTCCATCGCTTCATCCATGAGCTTGTCCGCGGGCACAACCCTGTTGTAAAAGCCCATCTCGTAGGCCCGCTGGGCAGAGACCCTCTGGTCGCCCCAGAGGACGAGCTCCATGCAGTGGCCTATATGCATATGGAGGGTCAGGTCGCGCACCCAACTCGCCGGCATGTTCCTCATAGCTTCGGCTATACCGAACTCAGCGTGCTCGGCGGCGATGCGGATGTCGCAGTCATGAGCGATCAAAGCGCCGCCTGCAATGCAGTGGCCATTGATGGCGGCGATTGTCGGTTTCCAGACGTCCTCCGGGCCGAAGGCGGGGATCCTGAAAGGCCCCGGCCTCTGTGCTTTAGGGGGTGTCAATAGGTCAGCCCCAGCGCAGAACGCCTTATCGCCGGCCCCGGTTATGATAGCCACACGCGACTCCTCGTCAGCCTGATACGCCTGCCAGGTCTCCTCAAGGTCGTACATCATATCGAGGGTGAGGGCATTCCTTTTGTCAGGGCGGTTGAGAGTGATAATCCAGATCTTTCCGTCCTCCTTTTTTTCGACGAGCAACTCCTCTTGTTCTTCGGTTGTCATACCAGGTCTTCCTCCAAGCTAGATTTGTGTTTCCTGCGGCCTCTGATATGGCCTGATAACGGCGGCTCCAGATAGGCAGTTTGGACCCACCGTATTTCTGGGCAAACATTATACGCAAGCTTGGCTGTTCGCGTCAAATATACTCTGCGGTCAGCCACAATGAGCGCCCACCTCTTTATTCGGCAAATGAGGTACTATTTTCCCATGGATAGCTACCGAAAAGAACCATTGTATACCTGATGAAGAAATGCTAGTGTGCAAAGTGGCACTATCGGTTACTACCATCTCATCTTGAAAAAGCGGGGTTGATTTGCGAAGCAGACCTACACAAGAGGCTCGGCTAGAAATGACGCCGATCGTTCGGCAGGTAGCTGGTCTCTTGCGCTTCAGCATTTGTACTCCAGATCTGGGAGCGAGACATGTTGAGAACAAGCAAGTCAATGCGAAATAGGCCCGTGCCGACACCCAGGAACATCACTGAGTGCAACAGAATGCAAGAACAGCTCCAGTTGGCCGAGGAGAACTACACAACCTTTTTTGACAATTCATCCGTCGCCATAACTATAACCGATGAGAATGAGAGAATAGTCAACTGGAACAAGTTCGCCGAGGTTCTTCTGGGGATGGATGAGGACGACCTGTATATGAAACCCGTCAGCTCTCTCTACCCAGAGGCGGAGTGGAGAACACTAAGATCACAGAATATCAGGCAAAAAGGCATACAGCATCACCTGGAGACCAGAATGGTCCGAAAGAACCAAGAAATCATCGACGTGGACCTCTCCTTGAGCGTGCTCAAAGGACCGGATGGAAAGGTGACTGGTTCGATAGGAATAATTGTAGACATCACTGAGCGCAACAGGGCGCAAAAGGAGAAACAGAGGATAGAGGAGCAGCTTCGAGTTGCAGGACGCTTGGCGGCAGTCGGTGAGCTGGCAGCAGGCGTTGCCCACGAGTTGAACAACCCCCTCGCTGCAGTCCAAGCGTTCGCCCAGCTTCTCGTAGACAGAGATGATCTGGATGAAACCATAAAGAGCGATGTGGAGACCATCTACGAGGAGGTACAACGCGCCACCAAGATCACCAACAACCTGCTTTCTTTTGCTGGCAGGCATAAGCCTGAGAAACGGCTCATCTCAATCAACGACGTGCTTGAGAGAAGCCTAGAGCTCCACGCTTACCTGATGAGGATCAACAACATAGAGGTAGTGAAGGAATTGGATCCCGGCCTCCCAACAACTATGGCTGACTTCCACCAGATACAGCAGGTCTTCGTGAACATCATCAACAATGCCGAGCAGGCCATGACGGAAGCTAACGGCAAAGGTAAGCTTCGTGTCGAGACGCAAAGGGTGGGCGAAATGATCCGAATAGCTTTTACCGATGACGGCCCTGGCATCTCAGAAGACAACTTGAAGAGGATATTTGACCCATTCTTCACCACCAAAGAAGTGGGGAAGGGAACAGGGCTCGGTCTCAGCATTTCCTTTAGTCTCGTCCAAGAGCACGCTGGCCATCTATATATCGAGAGCAAGCTTGGTGAAGGAGCAACCTTTATAGTAGAGATACCCATCGTCTCTGAAGATCAACTCATTGCCGAGCAGAAGGGCTCAATCCAGTCCCAGAGCGTGTAATCTAAAACGATGAAGTCAAAAAGAACAACATTGCGACTTCATTAGGTCTACGCCGACGTTGACGCGGGTCAATTGAGTGCTAAAATAGGCTCACGGCCAATGTCTCACCAAATCGATTACTCCCAGCTGGATCAACCACACATACTCGGATTTGTCTTCTATCCCAGGCCAGAGTGGACAGCACCCCCACCCGGCGCTACCGACCATTTGGTACCCGTGGAAGATGGTACATCTATATCCTGCCGTTTCCATCCCTCGAGCGAAAGCGCACCGTCCATCCTGTTCTTCCACGGCAACGGAGAGGTGGTCTACGACTACGACGGGATTGCTCCACTCTATAACAGGGAGGGCATCAACCTATTCGTTGCGGATTACCGTGGCTACGGTCAAAGCGGCGGCACGCCGTCCTTCTCCAACACGGTAGCCGACGCCCATGTTATATTCCACTACTTTCGTGACAGCCTGCGAGCCAAGGGCTACAGCGGCCCTCTGTTCGTCATGGGCAGATCA
>SOKG01000127.1 GCA_004376205.1 Dehalococcoidia bacterium
GTGGTGGTGGAATGACAACATGAGTGGGACAGCCCCCCAGATAGCTGGCGGTTCTCCCTTGAGGCGACATTATGACCTTCAACTAATGATTATGCCGATAGCCATCAGCAAAGGGAGCAGAAGCGTGAGCAACACGTTGCGCCCCATGACTGGTATCAGGTTTTCTATCTCATCGCAGTACTTGCGAGCCCCTCTTACCGCCATCAGGCCAAGCGGCAGGGTCAACAAGCCAAAGAGAGCCATGTAAGGCAAGACCTCTGCCACCACGGAGATAACTAGAGCCACATACGCAGCCACAAGCAGCAAGGCATACACATCAGAGCTTCCCTTTCTCCCGATGACTATCGGCAGGTGACGCCGATCTGCTGAGGCATCGGCGTCAACATCAGGGAACTGGTTCAGTAGAAGCAGGTTGCTAACAAGGAAAAATGGCACAATGGAAGCCAGGCCTGCCGCCAGACTATACGTGCCCGTCAGGGCAAAATATGTGCCCAAGACCATCAGTGGGCCGAACCCGAGTCCCGGAGCCATCGCACACAGCAGCGGCGACCGGGTAATGTAGGTGGTATAGGAGTAGATGGTAACAATGCCCACAAGCCCCAACGGAATGATAGCAGCACCATGGACGTAGAAGAAGTATCCCCCAATGGCAATTATCGCGGCAATGCATGCCAGACCAAGGATATAAACGCTCCGAGGGTTAAGCAATCCCTCTACCAGCACGCCGCTGCCGCCGCTGAAGGGCGTCCTCACAGTCTTGAAGTCCACTCCGCTTTGATAGTCGAAGTACTCATTGAGGACGTTGACCGCTATATGGGCCAATAGAGCTCCAATGAAGGCCAGGGCCAAGTAAAGCGCGTTTAAGTCAACTCCTTCATAGACCGCTACGGACACCCCAACAAGCACCGATATGGGTGCCAACACCAGAAAGGGGAATCGTATCTGCATAAGCCATATCTTCGCAGCTGCCATTTCAGTCTATCTCCCTTAACCAAAAGCCTGGCATATCAGTGACAAGCTATTTGAATAGCTTGACGCTCAGCATAGAGAGTATGATGAAAACAACAACGAGAATGATGGTGAAGCGAAACAACGTCCTTTCGATGCCACGCCTGGTTCTGAACGCTGATTCACCCGACCCGCCAAATATGCCGCCCAGCCCACCTCCCCGCACCTGAGCCAGGATAACAACGACCACCATCAGAGCAATGATAATCTGAGCAACATTGAGTAGTGACATATTAACCCCGCTATACCGGCTGGCCCTCCCCTAGTTTATTCTTGAGCAGCTCATTCACCACCTGTGGATTGGCCTGTCCTTTAGTTGCATTCATTACTTGCCCCACCATGAACTTCAGGGCCTGTTCCTTGCCCTGCTTGTAATCGGCTACCGCCTGGGCATTTTCTAGCACTACTCGATCCACTATCGCCTCAAGCTCAGGAGCAGCGCTGATCTGAGTCAGTCCCTTTTGCTTCACGATCTCCGCAGCGCGCTTGCCCGTATGGAACATCTCCTCGAAGACCGACTTCGCCATCTTGGTGCTCAGCGTCCCCTCCTCGATGAGGTGGAGCATCTCCACGAGGTGTTGCGGCTTGACCTTGGAGTCGTCGATCTCAGTGCCTGTGACGTTGAACAGCCTGGCGAACTCTCCCAACAGCCAGTTGGCAACCGTCTTAGCATTCCTCTTCAAGTCTGAATCTTCGGGGAAGAGCTTAAGGCAGCTTTCAAAGTAGTCAGCCTGCGCCCTGGATGTGGTGAGAAGGTTGGCGTCATACCACGACAGGCCGTATTGGGACACAAATCTATCACGCCTGGCATCGGGGAGTTCCGGCAGGCGTGACCTCATCTCCTCGACCAATTCCCGGCTCACGACCAGCGGCGGGAGGTCGGGTTCCGGGAAATAGCGGTAGTCGTGGGCATACTCCTTGCTCCTCTGGGATACGGTGATGCCCTTGTCCTCCACCCAACCCCTGGTCTCCTGCAGCAATTTCCCACCCTCCTCAACTATCTTACGCTGCCGCTCCACCTCGTACTCCAGAGCCCGGTAAACCGACTTGAAGCTGTTCATGTTCTTGACTTCGGCCTTGGCCTGAAACTCATTACTGCCAGCGCGGCGAATGCTGACGTTGGCATCGCAGCGGAAGCTGCCCTCCTCCATATTCCCCGTGGACACCCCCAGGTACTGGAGAATACTGCGCAGCTTTATCAGGTACTGCCGCGCTTCCTCCGGAGAGCGCAGGTCGGGCTCGCTCACAATCTCCATCAGAGGCACCCCAGCGCGGTTGACATCTACCAGGCTGTAGGACTCTCCACTTGGGTCGGTGCGGTGCCAGAGCTTAGCCACATCCTCTTCCTGGTGAACCCTGGTGATCCCGACGCGCCTGCTCTCGCCATCTACCTCGATAGTAAGCCAGCCATTACGGGAGAGCGGGCTGTCGTATTGAGATATCTGATAGCCCTTCATCAAGTCCGGATAGGGATAGTTCTTGCGGTCGAACCTGGTGGACTCAGAAATGGTGCAGTTTAGCGCCAGGGCGGTCATGATTGCATACTCAATTGCCTGGCGGTTGATAGTGGGCAATACACCGGGCATGCCCAGGCACACGGGACAGACATGGGTATTGGGGGGAGCACTGGCATAATCGGTGCTGCAGCTACAGAACATCTTGCTCTTGGTCAATAGCTGAGCATGCACCTCCAGCCCGATGACAGTCTCGTACTCCATCTGCCCCTTCTCGTTAGCGCACTTCTAGGTAGTATATCAGCGTCGGCAACCAGTATCAAGGGGAGTACACGCCATCCACAGGAAGCCAATGACAGAGCGAAGTCTGGAGCGCTAAGCTGGTGCGTTCCGCTTTGCCGCACTTGGGGCATATCTGCAGCCCAGATTATAGCTCCTTCGCCAGCATTCTGCCATCAGCAATGCGCGTCAACGAGGCGGCGTCTTCTTTCTAGACTGTTCAGGCGGTCTGTGGTATATTCAAGAGGAAAGCGCCCAAGAGGTTTCCGCGGCAGTTGTGACCATGGACATGGCAGACGCCCGGGCGAAGCTAATCCAGCAATTGACTCACGAGGTCAGGGACCAGAAGGTGCTCGAGGTAATGGGCCGTGTCCCTCGCGAGCTATTCGTGCCTGCCTCAAGCCACCATCTGGCCTACGAGAACATACCCCTGCCTATCGAGATGGGACAGACCATCTCCCAGCCGTTGATCGTCGGCATTATGACCGAGGCGCTGGAACTCAAGGAAAACGAGAAGGTGCTGGAAGTCGGGACCGGCAGTGGCTACCAGGCAGCCATCCTGGCTGAACTGGCGCGGTGGATAGTCACTGTGGAACGGCATAAGAAGCTAGCCGAGGGAGCGAAGGCCGTTTTAGCCCTGTTGGGAATCAAGAACGTGGAGATCCACCTCGCTGAGGAGACCCTGGGCTGGCGGAAGGAAGCACCTTACGATGCCATAATGGTCACCGCCGGCGCGCCCAACGTGCCCCAACAACTACTGGACCAACTTAATGTAGGGGGTCGCCTGGTAGTCCCCGTCGGCTCACCATTTGAGCAGGACCTGATAAAGGTAGTCAAGCGCAAGAGCGGGTTGGTGAGCACCAACATGGGCCCCTGCCGCTTCGTCCCTCTCATCGGAGAGGGCGGCTGGCAGAAGGAATAGACAAACCGCACATCACCTAGCCATATCCTGGCTACATACGAGGGAAATTCTAACTACTAATTCCTAAGCACCAAACAAATTCAAATTTCAGCGTACAGCTAACAGCATTCAGCAATCAGATAACACAATGCCCTGAACTAGTAGCGCCGTGACTCCTGTCACGACGAGGAATTCGTTGCCGCAGGAGTGGCAACGGTACGCTTGCTCTTTTTCGGTCAAATCAGCTTTGCTCCCTGGGACTCTTACATTTCGTTGACTGAGGTGATACAATAGTTATGCAGAGCGCCGAAACGAAAACAGTGGTCGACCTTTGCCCATAAAAGAGCTCTCTGGGAGGCATCTATACCAGTCTGATGTACTCGACTGGCTTTCATAATCTGGCAGTGGCCTGCGACATGCCCTTTCTCAACCTGGACCTGCTGCGCTACATGATCGACCTACCCCCAGATTTCGATGTCGTCATGCCCAGAATAGGTGGCCTTTAGGAAGCAGCGGAAATGAATCGATGGTTCAAAGTGGGGCTTGCCTCAGCCGTGGTGGTGCCTGTGGCTGTCGTGGGCATCTCAAGTTATTTAGTTTACTCACTGACCAGGGCAAAGCGGGTAAGGATCGAGGATAACCCCTCCAACCTGGGCTTGGACTACGAGGATATCTCGTTCCCCACAGCGGGCGACGGGCTGATGCTGCGGGGCTGGTATATCAAGGCGAAAAAGAGCGACCGCTGCATTATCATGACTCACGGCGGTGAATATCACCGCGCCGACCCCACTATCGGGATGCTGGAAATTGCCAAAGGATTGGTGGGACACGGCTATAATGTCCTGACGTTCGACCTGCGCGGTCATGGAGAATCTGACGACGGCAGGATGTCAGCAGGTTATTACGAGAGAAGAGACCTGCAAGGCGCTATCGCCTACGCTAAGGAACGAGGCACCCTGCCCCGACGTATCGGGCTCCTTGGCTTCTCAGTGGGCGCAGCCGCTTCGCTGCTGGCGGCTGCCGAAGATGAAGAGCTTGCAGCGGTGGTGAGCGATAGTTGTTGGGCTGATCCAATGGACCTGATAGATAGACAGATGGTCAATCGTCGCCGTATGCCCCGATTCCTTATTCCCGTCCTGCTGAGCATAGCTAAAGCAGCCTATGGAGTCAACTTTGATGAGGCCAAACCGCTCCCGACGGTAGGTAAGATCGCTCCGCGACCGGTCTTCTTCATCCACGGTGAGTTCGATGATACGGTTCCAGTTGAGAGTGCGCTGAGCCTATACCACTCCGTCGGTAACCCCGGGAATAGGCTCTGGGTTGTGCCAGAGGCAAGGCATGTAAGCTCCTACAGAGCCCAACCCGAGGAGTATATCACCAAGGTCGCTGCTTTCTTTGATCAGGCGTTTAAATAGTCAACCACCAGATAACACGGAGGAAGGCTGGGACATGATCCCTGTTGATGAAGCTCTGGAGAAGATCCTGAGCCACTTTGATGTGCTCGAAGCAGACGACGAGCTTGTGCTGGACAGCTTGGGGCGGGTCTTGGCGGAAGATATATACTCCACTGTCAACATCCCTCCGATGGATAACTCTGCTATGGATGGCTATGCGGTGCAGGCCCAGAGCACCGCGGGCGCCACCCGTTCCTCTCCTAACATTCTTGGCGTCATCGGGGAGGTAGCCGCAGGCTATCTAACTAAAGAGGAGGTTATGCCCGGTACTGCCATCCGAATCATGACCGGTGCTCCCGTACCCAAAGGTGCCGACGCCGTGGTTCAGTTTGAGCATACCGATGAGGAAATACGTAAGGCGCAGGATCAACCTCTGACGGAGATCGGGGTTCTGCGCCAGGTAGAAGAGGGGCTGAACATAAGGCGAGCGGGGGAAGATATCTCCAGCGGCAGCCTAGTTCTGAAGAAAGGAACACTAATTCGCCCTCAGGAAATAGGCGTTCTCGCCTCGCTGGGGCGTGAGGTGGTTCCCGTTATTCGGCGTCCTCTAGTGGCAATCCTGTCGACAGGCGATGAGCTTGTGGATGTGGGCAAGCCCCTGCCACTGGGCAAGATTTATAGTAGCAACACCTACAGCCTGGCCGCCCAGGTTATTCGCTACGGCGGCACTCCCAAGATACTGGGCATTGCTCGTGACAATGTCCAGGAGCTGGAGGACAAGATAAAGCAAGCCCAAGATGCTGACCTGCTCATCACCTCGGCTGGGGTATCTGTGGGGGATTACGACATAGTCAAGGATGTCCTGGCGAGGCAGGGCGAGGTGACATTCTGGACAGTGCGCATGAAGCCGGGCAAGCCGCTGGCCTTCGGGCTACTGCGACTGGGCAAGAGTATGATACCCCAACTGGGTCTCCCCGGAAACCCGGTAAGCTCAATGATCGCCTTCGAGCAGTTCGCCCGACCAGCCATCCTCAAGATGCTGGGAAGAGAGAATCTTGACAAGCCTACCATCCATGCCAAGAGCGAAAGCCGTGTGAAGAATACGGATGGGCGGCGCATTTTCGCCCGGGTGTGGGTGAGCAAGCAGGAGGGTCAATACTCCGCCCGCGTCGTGGGCCCTCAGGGCTCGGGAATCCTCACCTCCATGGCCCAAGCTAACGGGCTCATGATTGTTCCCGAAGATGTGCCTTCGGTCGAGGTGGGGGACGATGTTGTGGTGCAGATGCTGGACTGGAACGAGGAGACATAGGCAAATAACAAGTAGGAGAGCCAAAGATGGTTCCTATTGTCTGTATTGTCGGTAAAGGTGGAGCAGGCAAGACACGCGTTGTAGAGATGTTGGTAGCAGAGCTCAAGAATCGAGGCTACCGGGTAGCTACCGTCAAGCACAGCGTCCACGGCTTCGACCTGGACCAGCCAGGGAAAGACTCCTGGCAACACGCCCAGGCAGGAAGCGACGCCGTGGTTATCAGCTCACCCCAGAAGCTTGCCCTGATCAGGAAGGTAGACCACGATAACACCCTGGCCGAACTGTCCCGATTCATCGGCCCGGATTTCGATATCATCCTCGCCGAGGGATTCAAGCAGGATAAAGCGCCCAAGATCGAAGTTCACCGCAAGGAACAGGGAACGGATCTAATATGCGAGCGGGAGGAACTCCTAGCCGTTGTTACCGACGAACAACTGGAGCGAAATATACCTCAATATGCCCCAGACGATGCCCCGGGGCTGGTTGATCTCATCGAGAAGAGGTACCTCAACAAGGAGGAGGAAGAGTTAGTTTCCCTCTTTGTCAACGGGGAGCCAGTTCCGCTCAACGACTTTGTCCGACGTTTGTTCAGCAACACACTGTTTGGCATGATCTCATCGCTGAAAAGAATCCCACAGGCCATCAGCATTGACATATCGGTCAGAAGGAAAGCCAGAGAATGATCTTCGAGGCAGCCGATTTCGTTTTCGAACCACCGAGGGAGATAGCATTCGCCCGCCGGGTTCTGATCAAGCCCAGTGCCCACTGCTCCCAGCCTCACCCGGTAACTACCAGCCGCGAGACCCTGGTGGCGCTCATCGCCGGCATCAGGAGGGTCAGCGCGGCTGACATCCTGCTCCTCGAGAGAAGTTCAGGCCCTGAAACAATGCATTCGATCTACCAAAAGCTAGGCTATGATTTCCCACACACGATGTTGCTCGATGTCGACCAATGCGTCCCTGTCGCAGTGGAAAACCCTCTCCCCAAGCCCTTCGCCATCCCCACATTCTGGGTGCCCAACGTAATATTGTCCTGCGATTTTCTGATAACCGTTGCCCCGTTCAAGGTAGTAGCAGGTAGCGGCGATTTTAGCATCAAGAACCTTCTGGGGGTGCTCCCCGCTGCCGGGTATCGGCGCGAGCTGAAGGCCCTAAACGGGGTCGGGCGGCACAGGGACATCGACAATATTACCGCCGATCTCTACTTCACCCTGCCCTTCGACCTGGGGATAGTCGACGGTCGCAAGAAGCTAACCAGCGCCGATGATCCTCTCCATGGAGAGAGCGAGGACTACGGCAAGGTCTTTGTCGGCCCACCCTATGAGGTGGACTCCGAGGCTTCTCAGGCCGCGGGAGTGGTGACAGAATATCTTCGCCTGATCGAAGAAGCTAAAGCTGAAAAGGAGAAGTCAGTCAATGATAATGAACGACGATAGGGACAACG
>SOKG01000323.1 GCA_004376205.1 Dehalococcoidia bacterium
ATTATCGGGGCCATTACCAGTACCATACCAAACGCCCAGACTGCCCACCCGAGGGCAAATAATGCTGGATAAGAGCTCGTTTCCAGAACGCCTGTTAGGATGAGAGGATTGACCGGAAAACAGACAATAGCCAGGACAGTCATGATGGTGGCCCAGAAAATGTTCTTTTTGGTCCATTTCTTCGCTACCAAATCCTTAACCTCCTTATGCTCTTCACCTCCGCGTTCAACGTCGCAACAGGCGTATGACGCCAGCAAACAAATTCAGCGCAGGTACAGACTGCATGGAGCGTTTGTAGGCATCGCCACAACGCCAATGATGGCGATTACCCAGTGTTGGGCAATGAGATTGGGGCGTGGTATTCAGTCTCCTCCTCTCTGGAGATGGCAGCTAACATCTCTATAGACTGATCGAGCGGTCGCCTAATCCGCTGCACCGACTTCTTGTCTTGCTGCCATTCTACTCTTCACTCCACTAGCGCTCAATACCCCAACGAGCTTCTTCTACTAAGCTTCTCACCGTTTGGCCTCATTCCTCAAGAACATTGCAATAACGTGGCTATGAAACGCAGTGGCCTTGTCACCGACAACATTCTGCCGCAGTCCCTGGCCCGACTCTTTGGTGAGGCAGCATTGATCCGATTCCGGTTAGGCCGAGGCTGTAACACTGTGGATGGGACGTTAAGAATAGGGGGGAAATGCTATAATGCTAACGCTCCACACAGTAGGTAAAGGGTGGAAAAGGAGGTCAACAATGTACGAGAAAATACTTGTACCGCTGGATGGTTCGGGCTTAGCTGAGGTAGCGTTACCGTATGCTGAGCAACTGGCCAGAAGACTGGGTTCCGAAATTTGCCTGATATACGTCAGCGAGTCAGCGGAAGTCCCGCAGCACTACATACACCGGTTCTACCTCCAGAAAATAGGCGAGGCAACAAAGGAAGGCACCGGAAGGACTGTGGGTGAGTCGGTGGTGAAAGCAATCAAGATCGAGCCAACGGTTCTGGTTGGGCACCCTGCTGAGGAAATTGTGGACTATGCCGACAAAGAGGATGTTTCCTTGATTGTCATGGCAACACACGGCCGGTCTGGCATTAGACGCTGGGCTTTGGGAAGCGTGGCTGAGAAGGTGGTGAGGGCTACGAGCCGGCCGGTGGCGCTCATCAGGGCTAAGGGTGCCCGCGCGGACGTGCGTGAGAAGGGCGCAGTGAATAAGGTGCTTGTTCCGCTGGATGGCTCAAAAAGAGGCGAAGCAGCAATTCCCGATGTTGAGGAGCTTGCCTCCAAGCTCAAAGCGGAGGTCACTCTCCTTCAGGTGGTGCCACCAATCTATCTCACTCCCGATGCGGAGCAGCTCAAGGGGCAGGAATCGTTTAGACTAGCCGCTGAAGACTATATTAAGAAAGCGGCGGCGCAGTTCAAACGCAAAGGGATAGCGGCAAAGGCTGAGCTCAGAGAGGTGAGGATGGGCAGCGCGGCTGAAGAGATTATCAAGCTCGCCGACGAAATCTGTGCCGATCTGGTGGCTATGTCAACCCGTGGGCGCTCTGACGTTGGCCCTTGGGCTTTTGGGAGCGTTGCAGATAGGGTTCTGCGTGGGGGAAACACTCCGATCCTGCTGGTGAGGCCGCCAGGAGCCAGTACCAAGTAGCGCAGCCGACATCAAAAGCACGGCACAGAATGTCTGGTAGCTGTGATTCGACGGCCTAGGAGATGGCTGCGCCAACTGGTATTTTCAGGAGCAGTCATATTTGTTGTATCCCTTTTGGCCCCAGCGCTGATTCCATATGATGTGGAGTCTGAGCTGAGTGCTGGTTTCGTCCAGGACTCTCGTCAGAGCCTTAAGATTCGCTGCCTCCTCGTTATTCGCTCCTTGTTGACAATTGGTGATATGCCGTATCATGGTGTCTAGACAGTCTATTTTGTTGTCACAGGAGGGAGGGGTTGGGCCCTAGATGGTCCTTTCCACTCGTAACCCCAAGCTCGTTGGTCCAAATCCAACCCCCGCTACCCAGGAGAATTAAGACGGCAGGCTGGCAAGTAGGGGCTGACTAGATATATCTGCCTACCGATTTGGCGATTGGCCTTAGCTCCTCCATCAACCTGGCGAAGTCCGACGGAGTGAGGGCCTGAAGGCCAGCCACTATGGCTTCCGTGGGG
>SOKG01000240.1 GCA_004376205.1 Dehalococcoidia bacterium
GAGATCGACAAGCTGCGCCACGCCGCCACCCGCGCCCTCTTCATGAGACGCGACGTGGTCATCGTGGCGTCGGTGTCCTGTATCTACGGCCTCGGAGCCCCTGACGAGTATTACAGCTTCGTGGTGAGCCTCTCAAAGGGGGAGAAGCGAAACAGGGACCGTCTCCTCCGCCAGCTGGTCGACATGCAGTATGAGCGCAACGACATGGACTTCACCCGCGGAAGGTTCCGCATCCGGGGCGACACCCTGGAGATACAGCCCGCCTACGAGGAGCTGGCGCTGCGCATCCAGTTCTGGGGCGACGAGGTAGAGCGCATCCTGGAGATCGACCCGCTCACCGGGGAGCTGCTCGCCGAGCGAGAGCAGATAGATATATACCCCGCCAAGCACTTCGTGACCTCCTACGACAAGCTGATGGCCGCTATCGAGGACATAAAGGTTGAGCTAAAGGAGCGAGTGGCCGAGCTGAAGAGCCTGGGCAAGCTGCTCGAGGCGCAAAGGCTTGAGGACCGCACCAACTACGACATCGAGATGCTGCGTGAGTCGGGCTACTGCACCGCGGTGGAGAACTACTCCCGCCACCTCGCCCGCCGCCCCCCGGGAAGCCGACCGTGGACGCTTCTGGACTATTTCCCCGATGATTTCCTGCTCTTTGTCGATGAGTCACATATGGGCCTTCCTCAGATCAGAGGCATGTACCGTGGAGACCGCTCCCGCAAGGAGACTCTGGTGGAGTACGGCTTCCGCCTCCCCTCGGCTCTGGACAACCGGCCGTTGAACTTCGATGAGTTCGAAAGCCTCGTCAATCAGGTTATCTATGTGTCGGCTACGCCTGCACCTTATGAGTACCAACACAGCGCCCAGGTGGTGGAGCAGGTGGTTCGCCCCACCGGGCTCCTCGACCCCACTGTTGAGATCAACCCTACCCGGGGACAGATCGAAGACCTCCTCGATCAAATCAAGACCCGAACCGACCGCGGCGAGCGCTGCCTCGTTACCACCCTGACCAAGAGAATGGCTGAGCAGCTTGCCGATTACCTCAGGGAGATGGAGATAAAGACCCACTACCTGCACTCGGAGATCGATACCCTGGAGCGGGTAGAGATACTGCGTGACCTCCGACTCGGCGTCTACGATGTGGTGGTGGGTATCAATCTGCTCCGCGAGGGTTTGGATTTGCCCGAGGTGAGCCTGGTTGCCATCCTCGATGCCGATAAGGAGGGATACCTGAGGTCTGAGG
This sequence comes from Dehalococcoidia bacterium, assembly GCA_004376205.1. Taxonomy (GTDB): domain Bacteria; phylum Chloroflexota; class Dehalococcoidia; order SZUA-161; family SZUA-161; genus SOKG01. The sequence goes on from SOKG01000240.1 coordinate 1,241, forward strand.
GCGCGCTCATCCAGACCATGGGCCGTGCCGCCCGTCATATCGAGGGGCATGTCATAATGTACGCCGACACAGTGACCGCGTCCATGCACCGCGCTATAGACGAGACCAACCGCCGCCGCAATATTCAGCTAGCCTATAACCGGGAGCACGGCATCACCCCGCAGGGCATCAGGAAAGCGATCAAGGGCATCACCGATCAACTCAAGGCGGTAGCCGAGACACGCGCCCCGTACACCGTGGCTACAGCCATTCCCAAAGATGAGATCGCACGCCTGATTAAGAACCTGGAGTCACAAATGAAGACCGCAGCCAGAAACCTTGAGTACGAGAAGGCGGCCCTGATCAGGGACCAGATTGTAGATTTGAGAAAAGAACTGGTTTAGCCCAGTGAAGTGGGGGCTGGCGACTTGGAAAGCGAAGAGACCAGACAGGAACGCCGCGAGAAGAAGCAGCAGCAAAAACGGGAGAGGATGCTCCAGCACGGCCGCGGCCTCGTCCGAGTATACAAGGACGCCATCCTCAAGCGAGTTAGGCAAGTGCGCAGAAAAGGAGCTGGTTGAAGCAAACAGGGATATTCTTCCTCCATCTTATCGGCGAAAGGCTGAGCGATTTCCCCCAGGGGCTGGAGGGCTTACTGGACAAGCCTAACGTGCACTTTTACGAAGCTTTCTACGAAGTGACACCGACCCCGGCAGAGCTGCTGCTGAAGGTCCATTCGCCCCGGATGATAGAGGGGGTGCAGCAGACCATCTATTACGAGACAGCCTTGTACTCAACTGGCGGCACGGTCCAGGCTGCGGAGAGGATCTGGCGCGGGGAGATAGATAACGCCTTCGTTTTCACCGGAAGCGGCGACCACCACGCCGGCAGAGACTATTTCGGCGGAGGCTGCCATTTCAACGGCGCAGCGCTGGCTATAGCGAATCTGAGAGACAAGTTCGGGGCGAGAAGATTCGCCATCCTCGACACCGACTCCCATCACGGCGACGGCACCAGAGACATATTTAGCGACGACGAGGACGTTCTCCACATCTGCCTTTGCAGCCAAGACCAGGACCACGGCACCTATGTGGATGTCGCAATACCTTACTCGGTATCCGACGAGGAATATCTCTCCAGGCTGGAGGCCGAGTTTACGCCGCGGGTCGCTGCATTCAAGCCGGAAATCGTCTTCTGGGAATTCGGCTATGACGCCACCAGCGGTGATTACGGTAGTAAGGGCCTCTCCCCCGACTGCCACCCAAAGATAGCGAGAATCGTGAGCCGGGCGACGGCGGATGTCTGCCAGGGAAGAATGGTAGCCATACTCTGCGGGGGCAGCAGGCGCGATATAGCCCGCTACTGTATCCCTAAGATAATAACCTGCCTGGCGGAGTAACATTCACCCTCATCCGACCTCCAGAGTTGACCCCTAATTTCAATTTGTGATATAATTCTCAAGGTTTGGGAGTCATGGGGAGAAGGTGGGCGGAAGTAATCAGATTTGTAGGAGTTGGATGGTACATTGCTGTCTGTATAGTGCTGGGAGTGTTGGGGGGACGCTGGCTGGGACAGAAGCTGGATGGTAGCAGCAGCGAGGCTATACTCATTATTCTGGGATTACTCTTAGGGCTAGTAGTAGCCTTCTTTGGGGTCTATCGGATGCTCAGGCCGATTATGTCGGAGAAGCAAAACAACGACAAGGGAATTAGCTAGTGCCCAAATTGGGACTCAAGAGCAAGGTAGCAATTGGCATCTTTGTTGCTCTTCTGTTAATAGTAATTGGCGCTCTCTTTTTCCCCGTTCCTCAACCAGAAGTCCATCTTGCGGCCAATTATGGCGCCGGCGAGCATAACCCAGATCCCTTCTTCAAACTCGGTCCAATCTATTTCACCAACACCCTGATCACCTCGTTGATGACTGTCTTGGTGCTTGGGGGCCTTTTCTACCTCGGTACCCGAAAGATGAAGCTGGTTCCGCAGCGCTTTCAGAGCCTTTGCGAGGTAATCGTGGAAGCGTTGCTCAACTTCTTCGAAGGGGTAGCAGGTAAGGAAAACGGACGTAGATTTCTCCCCATCCTTGCTACCATCTTCCTTTTTGTAATTACGAACGCCTGGATGGGCCTACTGCCGATATTCAATGTCATAGGCTGGGGGCATGATGGGACTACCGGGACGCTCTTGAATTCGATGGCGGGCTCGATCTTCCCAGGATACGAGGGATTTGTGGTGGAAACGGCGCTTTTCCGACCGGCGAATACCGACATTAATGTGCCCCTGATGCTGGCACTGGTATCGTTCCTCTCTGTGGAATACTGGGGCATAACGGGAATCGGTCTCCGCCGGTATGGGGCCAAGTTCTTCAGATACGGGCTGTTGATCCGTGCACTCGGACAACTTGTCAGAGGCAAGGTCAAATCCGCCCTGGGCGGCATTTTCTACGGCGCTATAGATGTCTTCGTCGGCGCTCTTGAGCTGGTCAGCGAATTGGTGCGCATCGTCAGCTTCACCTTTCGTCTTTTCGGGAATATGACCGCTGGGGAGGTATTGCTGCTGATGATGGCGTTCCTCGTACCCTGGCTGATTGCTGTGCCCTTCTATGGGCTGGAGATGCTCTTGGGCGCTATTCAGGCGCTAATCTTCGCTGGATTGACCCTCGTGTTTGCAACTCTGGCGGTTACCCCCCACGAACACGAGCATGATTAAGAATTCTGAAGGAGGTTAAAGAATGGACGCAGAAGCTATGAAGATGCTAGGTGCAGGACTGGCTATGGGCCTGGGTGCCCTGGGGCCGGCGCTCGGGATTGGGATTTTGGGATTTGGAGCCATGCAGGCGCTGGGGCGTAACCCCGAGGCCAGGGGGGCGATCATGACCAACATGATCCTGGCCATCGCCTTCGCTGAAGCCATCGGGATTTATTGTCTGATCATAGCCATCATCCTTGGTATGCTGTAAGCAGAGCGCGTCACTGTGACATTTGCCAAAGAGGCAGCTATCTCCTAAGTTATTCGAAGGGAGTTTCATAATGAGGCAGCGCATTGGCCTTGCCATCACGATTATTTTGCTGTCGCTGCTGCTTAGCAGTTGTGATGCCGCTCAAGAACTCGGCATGAACTGGCACGGCGTGCTGGGGCAGTTCATAGCCTTCGGCATACTACTAGCAGTTCTCGGGTTTTTCGCCTATAAGCCCATCACCAGGATGCTCGACGAGCGCTCCCAGCGGATTAAGGAAAGTATGGATCAAGCCGAGTTCATCAAGCAAGAGACAGCCAAAACTGAGCAGATGGTGAAAGAGCAGCTAGCAGAGGCACGTAAGCAGGGCCAGGACGTGGTGGCTCAAGCAGAACAGATCGGCGAGCGCCTCAAAGAGGAAGCACGGCAGCAGGCAAGGCAGGACGCCGAGGGCGTCGTCGCCAGGGCTCGGGGCGAAATTCAAGCGGAGAGCGAAGAGGCTATGGCCCAACTGCGCAAAGAATTCGTCGAGGTGGCAATTCAGGCCGCAGAGAAGGTGATCAACAGGGCTCTGGATAAGGAAGCTCATCGGCAGCTTATCGAAGAAACGCTGAAAGAAAGCACCGACCTAAAAGAGGAGGGTTAGTGGCAAGAGTTGCTTCTGCCAAGAGGCACGCACAGGCGGTATTCCAGCTCGCCCTGGATAGCAACGAGGTGGAGATGTGGCGATCCCGACTGAAGACTATCGCCACCACCCTGACCGATCCAGAGTTAGCAGCGATTCTGGAAAATCCGAAAGTCCACCTCAGCGATAAGGTACGGCTAATAAGTAGATGCCTTCCCGAGCTTAACGAGCTTGCCCTGAACTTCGCCTACCTCTTAGTTGCAAGGCAGAGGATGAGCATATTAGACCGGATAGTAGCTGAATACGAACGCATGGCCGATGCCCATCAGGGTCTGGAGCATGCCGAGGTGATCACGGCTATTCCTCTCGATGAGGAAGACAAAGAAAAGCTTGCCGAGCATCTGGCGAGGATAACTGGGAAGCAAATAGTGCTCGCCGCTGATGTCGATCCCGCTATCATTGGCGGCTTCATCGCCAGGGTCGGCGATAAGCTAATCGATGGCAGCACCAGGGCAAGGCTCGAGGCCCTCAAGCAGAAATTGGTCCAAGCAACATAGGTGAGGAGCTCGGTAAAACACGAGAAAAGGAGTGGAACAGATGGCACGAGCTCAGGATATCGCTTCCGTTATCAGGCAGCAAATAGAGCAGTTCGGCGCTACGGTGACTGCGGTTGACGTGGGCACCGTGGTCGAGGTCGGCGACGGCATCGCCCATATTCACGGACTCGCTGGAGTCAAATATAACGAGTTGCTCGAATTCCCCCACGGAGTAATAGGGCTAGCACTCAACCTTGAGGAAGACAGCGTAGGCGCCATCCTGCTCGGCGAGTATTCCGAGATCAAAGAGGGCGACGAGGTAAGGTGCACCGGGCGAATCGTAGAGGTGCCGGTGGGCGATGGACTCATCGGCCGGGTGGTGAACCCGTTAGGCCAGCCCCTAGATGGCAAAGGGCCGATCAATTACCAGAAAACCCTCCCCGTGGAACGGGTAGCACCCAACGTAGTGCTCCGCACGTCAGTTGATACGCCGGTGCAAACCGGCATCAAGGCTATCGACAGCATGATTCCCATTGGCAGAGGGCAAAGAGAGCTGATCATCGGCGACCGCTCCACTGGAAAGACCGCCATCGCCATCGATACCATTATCAACCAAAAGGGCGGTGATCTTGTCTGCATCTACGTGGCCATCGGGCAGAAATCCTCCAAGGTGGCACAGATAGTGGCAACACTGGACCACTACGGGGGCATGGAGCATACCATTGTCGTTGCAGCCAACGCCTCCGACCCCGCCGCCCTGCAGTATCTGGCACCCTATGCAGGCTGTGCAATGGGTGAGGAGTTCATGGAGCAAGGGCAGGACGCCTTAGTCATCTACGATGACCTCTCCAAGCATGCCTGGGCGTATCGGCAGATATCGCTGCTCCTGCGCCGTCCTGCAGGACGTGAGGCTTATCCCGGAGACGTCTTCTACCTTCATTCACGCCTTCTTGAGAGGGCGGCAAAATATGATGCCGACCATGGCGGTGGCTCACTGACCGCTCTGCCCATCATCGAGACCCAGGCCGCCGACATCTCAGCCTATATTCCAACTAACGTCATCTCCATCACCGACGGCCAGATCTATCTGGAGACCGACCTGTTCAATGCTGGAATAAGGCCTGCGATGAACGTCGGACTCTCTGTATCACGGGTTGGAGGCGCTGCTCAGACTAAGGCCATGAAGAAGGTGGCGGGCAGGCTCCGCCTCGACCTCGCCCAGTATCGGGAGATGTCCACTTTTGCCCAGTTCGGCACCGCCGACCTGGACAGAGCAACGAAAGCGCAGCTTGACCTGGGTCAACGCATCACGGAGGTACTAAAGCAGCCGCAGTATGCACCCGTGCCCCTGGACAAACAGGTCATGATTCTCTACGCGGTAACCAACGGCTATCTCGACGATGTCCCCGTGAATAGCGTCAGCTCCGCCGAGGATGCCTTCTATAGGTTTATGGAGACCAATCACCCCGAGATCGGTAAAGCTATCGCTTCGGAGAAGGCCCTGAGCGAAGGTACAGAAGAAGCGCTGAAGAAGGCGATTGCCGAGTTCAAGCAAACTGTATCCTACCTTGAAGGTGAGAGCAGTGTAGCACCTGATGAAGAGACAGGATAATGATTCCTATTCGTGTAATTCGCCGCCGCATTCGCTCCATTCAGAGTACGGCCAAGATCACCAGGGCCATGGAAATGATCGCTGCCTCCAAGATGAGGCAGGCCCAACTCCGGGTGCTGGCAGCGCGCCCCTATGCCGAAAAGATGCATGAGGTTGTAGCCCACCTCGCTGTCCAGGCCCAACCAGGTGAGGAGCTTCATCCGCTGCTTCAACGCAGAGAGGTCAAACGCGTTGCCGTTGTTCACATCGCTGCCGACCGCGGTCTTTGCGGCGGCTTGAATGCCAATGTCAACCGAATGACGGCGAACTTCGTTCTCGAGCAGAGTATGCCTGCTGCCTTGATCACCGTGGGGCGCAGAGGTAGAGACTTTATGTCAAGATATGGCCGAGATATCCTTGCCGAGTTCATACAGCTTGGAGACCAGCCTTCCCTGCTTGATACAATCCCTATCTCGCGTGTGGTCATTGATGATTATACCAACGAGACCATCGACCAGGTTTACTTGGCATATACTCGATTCATCACCACCGTCAACCAGCAACCAATGCTCCAGGAACTCCTGCCCATCGAGCCAGCGAAGATGGAGCGCACGGAGAACCTGGAGTATATCTATGAGCCCTCAGCCCCGAGCGTCCTTGAACACCTCCTCCCCCGCTATGTCGAGATGCAAGTCTACCACGCTATATTGGAATCTATCGCCAGCGAGCAATCGGCCAGGATGGTTGCCATGCGCAATGCTACCGACAACGCCAACGACATGATTGAGGACCTAACCCTCATTTATAACAAGGCGCGCC
>SOKG01000170.1 GCA_004376205.1 Dehalococcoidia bacterium
CTATCAAGAATATGAGCGCCGCCTGGAAGGACTTCTGTCTCAGGCCCGAAGTAGAAAGCCCTATCCCGATGACCATCTTCGCCTTGCCTATATCGGCGTGCCTCCCGTGTTCCCCGGCGATTTTTACCCTTATATTGAGCGCAACGGAGCCAGGGTGGTCTTCAACGAAATTCAGCGCCAGTTCGCCATGCCGGTCCCCAGCCGCTCGCTCGCCGAGCAGTATTGTAACTACACCTATCCCTACTCCATATCCGGCCGCGTTCGCGATATCCTTCCCCAACTGCGCCGACGGCGGGTAGATGGCGTCATCCACTACGTTCAGGCGTTTTGTCACCGAGGAATAGGGGACATCATCTTTCGCGATGCCATCAACCTGCCTATTCTAACCCTGGAGGGCAACAACGATTTTATGCTCAATCAACACCTGAGGACGCGGGTCGAGGCTTTTATCGATATGCTGAAAAGGCGGTCAGGGGCAAGAGGTGGTGTACCGGCTAAGTCAAGAACGTAAGCTGAGTTCACACTTAATCAAAACGTTCAGGAGGTTCTAAGATGGCAACCAAGATCGGGATCAATGGCTTTGGCCGAATCGGCAGGCAAGTCCTGAAGGCGATGAATGACCAGCATGCAGATAAGCTTGAGGTTGTGGTGGTCAACGACCTGACGGATACCAAGACCAACGCCCATCTGTTTAAGTATGACAGTATCTACGGTCGCTACCCGGGCAAGGTGGAGGCTACCGAGGACTCGATCATCATCGACGGCAAGAAGGTCAAGGTCATAGCTGAGCGCGACCCGGCCAAGATTGGCTGGCGGGATTTCGGCGTCGAGATAGTCGTGGAGTCGCCGGGCCTGTTCACCGCGGCACCCAAAGCCGCCGGGCACCTCGAGGGTGGGGCCAAGAAGGTGCTCATCACAGCGCCAGCGAAAGAGGAGGACATTACCATCGTCCTCGGCGTAAACGAGGGGAAATACGACGCAGCAAGGCATCGCATCATCTCCAATGCCTCCTGCACCACCAACTGCATCGCTCCCATAGTCAAAGTCCTTCACGAAAGCTTTGGGGTAAGCAAGGGGCTGATGTCCACCATCCATGCCTATACCAACGATCAGAGGGTGCTCGATACGGTCCATAGGGACCTGCGCCGCGCGAGGGCGGCAGCATTGAACATCATTCCCACCACCACCGGTGCCGCCAAAGCGGTGACCCAGGTTATCCCTGAGCTACAGGGCAGGATACACGGGCTTGCCTTCAGGATACCGACCTCCATCGTTTCCCTAGTCGACTTTGTGGCCGATCTGGATAGAGAGGTGACGATTGACGAGGTCAATAAAGCCTTACGCGATGCTGCCGAGGGTTCACTCAAAGGGATCCTCGAGGTCTGCGACGAGCCCTTGGTCAGTATCGACTTCAAGGGAAATCCCGCCAGCTCCATCGTAGATGGTCTCAGCACCATGGTCATCGGCGGCAACATGGTCAAGGTGCTTGGCTGGTATGACAACGAGTGGGCCTATAGCGGCCGGGGCGTCGACCTGGGGGTTTATAGCGCCGACAAGGGGCTTTGATCTGAAAACTTTTGCCGTAGCCAACTGTTGGGGCAGGGCATGCCGTGCCCCTTCCTGGGAATGAGAGATAGCATGGGTCTCAAAGAGCAGCTGGATTACCTGTTCGATCCCCGCTCGGTGGCGGTGATTGGGGCATCGAATCAGCTTGGCAAGTGGGGCTTTTTCATCCTTGCCCGCCTGCTGGAAAGCAAGAGTGGGAAGGAAATCTATGCCATAAACAAGAAGGACACGGAAGTGCTCGGGCTGAAGGCTTACAAAACTGTAGTCGACGTGCCCGGGCCCGTAGACCTTGTCGTAGTCACGGTCCCGTTTCAAGGTATCGCTGAGGTAATGCACGATTGTGTTCGGAAGGGGGTCAAGGTTGCTATCATCATCACCAGCGGGCTTGCCGAGACTGGCGTGAAGGGGGCCAGGATCGAGCAGGAGATGGTCGAGATCGCGCGGCGGGGTGGAATGCGCGTCGTTGGGCCGAACTGCCTGGGGCACATAGACACCTACTCCAACGTTCGCACAGTGGGTTTTCTGCCCGGGGTAAAAAGGGGGAGTGTAGCGCTCATCTCTCAGAGTGGCAATTCCAGCCAGTCAGTCACCAACTACGCAGGGCAAATGGGTCTGGGGTTCAGCAAGTTCGTGAGCAGCGGGAACGAGGCGGACCTGCACTTCGAGGACTACCTGGAGTATCTGGCTCAGGATGACAAGACAAAGGTTATCCTGGGCTACATTGAAGGTTTCAGAGAAGGGAGGCGCTTTTTCGAGCTGGCAAAGGAGATTACCAGGAAGAAGCCGATTGTCATTATGAAGGCTGGGCGTACGGATGCCGGTGCCAGGGCGGCACAGTCGCACACCGCGTCCCTGGCTGGATCCGATGTGGTGCTTGATGCGGCGTTTAAGCAGGCGGGGGTGATCAGGGTAGAGGAGATCAGCGAACTGGTTGATGTCGCCGTGCCTCTGCTGGGCCAGCCCCTGCCCCGGGGGAGAAGGGTAGGGGTGCTGGCGCTGGGCGGTGGCATGGCAGTCATGACCGCAGATGCCGTGAGGAGGGAGGGGCTGGAGATGCCCGCGTTCTCAGCGGCTACCATGGACAAACTGAATTCGATTATGTCGCACAGGTGGTCTCGCGGGAACCCGGTCGATCCTGGCGGCGACAACGTCAGCTATGAGGCCCTCTGGCCGATGCTGGAGGATGAGAATATCGATGCCATCATAATCACCGGCGGCGTCGGTATGATTTCCGGCTTCCGTAATTGGGTTATCTTGCCGTCTTCGATAAAATCTCAACTCGCTGAGGCGAGGAAAAGGGGGGAGGACGCGGAGATCGGAAACCTGGAGAAGACCATCGAGCTTATGAAAAAGCACCAGAAGCCTATCCTCTTTACCACGCATGTCAGCGGCGCTGCAAGAAGCGGGAGAATCCACAATAAGCTGAGAAGCAGCCATCTCAGTTTCTACGACATCCCGGAAAGAGCGGCCAGAGCACTCAAGCGCCTGGTCGAGTACAGCGAATACCTCGGTATCGCCCCCCAACGAACCATGAAAACTGACATACCACACGCCGTTCGTGGTGAGCTTGTCGAACCATGAACGGCCCTTCGACAGGCTCAGGGCGAACGGATGAAAGCCCATTTTGGAAACAAGAGAAGCGGATAGACTTATGGACTTGGCTCCAGCAGACTCTTTTGTTACTTGACACCCTATCTTCCCAGAAGCTATAATCAGCTGGAAAGGTTTGGTAAAGGGGGTGTATTGTGAGTGTCTGAAATATGGGTTGGCGATAATGAGCCTTTTGAGGCCGCTCTAAGGCGATTTAATAAGAAAGTTCAACAGGACGGAGTTCTTGCCGAGGCCCGGCGCAGGGAGCATTTCGAGAAGCCGAGCGTGAAGCGCAAGAAGAAAGAGGCTACTAAAAGGCGCAAGAGTTCCAGAAGTTCCAAGGGTCCCAGGAGCTCCAGGAGCTCCAGGAGCTCCTGAACACCATCGATAGAATAGCGCCAGCGGAAGAGAGTTGATGCTGCAAGAGAAGTTGACGGCTGATCTCAAAGAGGTGATGAAGGCTGGCGACAAGACGCGCCTAGAAGTAATTCGCATGGTGAGAGCGAGGATCAAGAACACCGAGATAGCTAAACAGAAAAGCCTGGACGATTCGGATGTTCTCGATGTCATCGCCAAGGAGGCCAAGCAGCGTCGAGAGAGCATCGCAGAGTTCAAAAAGGCTGATCGGCAGGACCTATTGGACAAGGAGGAGGCGGAGCTTGCTATACTCCTCGAGTACCTGCCGCAGCAGATATCGCGCGAGGAGATCCTTGCCGCCGCCCGTCGGGTGATCGAAGAGGTGGGAGCACGGGGGCCCGGAGACAAGGGCAAGGTGATGCAAAACCTTATCCCTCAACTGAAAGGAAAGGCCGAGGGGCGCGATATAAACGAGGTGGTAACAGAGCTACTTAGCGGCTCAACAGGATAAGAAGGGAAACCTGAAGAGGTTTGATCAGGGAACAAAAGAGCAAGCGATGGACTTGTCCGATTGTTCCCTTTTCGTATTGCTAGAAGGGGTTAGAGATGAGATTCGGGGTAATCGTCTTCCCCGGCACCTGGAGTGATAAGGATTGTTATCATGTGCTGGACGAGGTTCTGGAGCAAAAGGTGGAATATGTGTGGCACAAGGACACCGATCTGTCGGGCTTCGACTGCATCATTCTTCCCGGTGGCTTTTCCTACGGCGATTACCTCCGCCCTGGGGCCATTGCTCGCTTCTCATCGGTAATGACTGCGGTGGAGGAGTTCGCCGCTGCAGGCAAGCTGGTCATAGGTATCTGCAACGGCTTTCAGATACTTTGCGAGTCCGGTCTTCTGCCCGGAGCCCTGATACAAAACAACCACCTCCAGTATAGATGTCAATGGGTTCACCTGCGAGTAGAAAACGCCTCCCTGCCCTTCACCTCAAGGTCGGGAAAGGGGCAGGTGCTCCACATCCCGATCTCCCACTACGAGGGCAGCTACTACGCCGACGAGGCCACCCTAAATGAGCTTGAAGCGGGTAACCAGATTGCCTTCCGCTACTGCACCCCCTCGGGCGAGATAACCGAGGGAGCAAACCCCAACGGTTCCCTGAACAACATCGCCGGCATCGTCAACAAAGCGGGCACCGTCCTGGGTATGATGCCCCACCCCGAGAGGGCAAGCGAGGATATAGTTGGCGGGGTGGACGGGACTGTGATTTTTCAGTCCATCATCGACGAAGTCACCACCAGGGCGATGGGGTGCATAAAACCACTTCAGCCCTTGACATAATAGAACGTTTGTGCTAGGATTCAGGTCGGAAGAGGAGTTTTTATGCCCATCTCCAGAGAAGTCCTTGATAAAGTTGCCCTGAGCGAAGAGGAATATGACCTGATTGTGCAGCGATTGGGGCGGGAGCCCAATCTGGTGGAGATAGGGCTGTTCGGCAGCCTGTGGAGCGAGCACTGCGGCTATAAGCACTCGAAGCTGCTGCTGAAGCTGCTACCCCACGCCTCCCCACGCGTCCTGGTCAACCCCGGCGAGGAGAACGCTGGTGCTGTTGATATCGGCGATGGTCTCTGCGCGGTGATGAAGATGGAGTCACACAACCACCCCTCGGCCATCGAGCCCTACCAGGGGGCGGCCACCGGGGTGGGAGGGATAGTGCGCGACATCTTCACTATGGGTGCAAGGCCCATCGCCCTGCTCAACTCACTGAGGTTCGGACCCCTAAGTGAGCCGCGAAACCGTTATCTTTTCAGTGGAGTGGTGGCGGGCATCGCCGGCTACGGCAACTGCCTCGGCATACCCGATGTCGCCGGCGAGGTCTGCTTCTCCCCTACCTACTCAGCCAACCCACTGGTCAACGCCATGTGCGTGGGCATCGCCGAGAGGAGGAAGCTGGTCAGCTCCAAGGCCAGCGGCAAGGGCAATCTGATGATGCTTGTCGGCGCCGATACCGGTCGCGACGGCCTCCACGGCGCCTCGGGGCTGGCGTCAAAGGCTTTCGAGGATGAGCGCGAACTGAGGCCAACGGTGCAGGTGGGCAATCCCTTCATGGAGAAGCTCCTGCTGGAGGCCTGCCTTGAGCTTGCCCAAACCGACTATATCGTGGCCTTGCAGGACCTCGGCGCCGCAGGACTGACCAGCTCTGCGATTGAGTCAGCTTCAAAAAGCGGTAGTGGCATCGTAGTCGACGTCTCCAAGGTCCCCCGGCGTGAGGAAGGGATGAGTCCCTACGAGGTCATGCTCTCGGAATCGCAGGAACGGATGCTGGCCATCGTGAAGAGGGGATGCGAGGATAACGTCAAGGCTATTTTCGATAAATGGGACCTCCGCTCCGACATCATCGGCGAGGTGACCGATGACGGCATGGCCCGCATAAAGGAGGGTGAGGAAGTGGTCGCCGAGGTTCCGATTGAGCTCCTGACCACCCCACCCCTCTACCAGCCCAAGGGGATCAAACCTGCATGGCTTGCCGCGCTACAGAAGTTCGACCTCAGCACTATTCCCGACACTGGGGAGAACGCCTCCTCGATACTGCTGCGATTGCTCGCCTCCCCCAATATCGCCAGCAAGGAATGGCTCTACAGGCAATACGATCACCAGGTCCAGATCAACACAGCAGTTCCCCCGGGGAGCGATGCCGCTGTGCTCAGGATTAAGGGCACAAAGAAAGCCATCGCCCTGACCGCAGACGGCAACGGGCGCTACTGCTATCTCGACCCGTATACAGGGGGCATCATAGCTGTTGCTGAGGCAGCGCGCAATCTGGCGTGCGCCGGTGCAGAGCCTCTGGCCATAACCGACTGCCTGAACTTCGGCAATCCGGAAAGGCCTGAGGTCTACTACCAGCTGGAGCAATGTATTCGGGGGATGGCTCAAGCCTGCCAAATACTGGACATCCCGGTCATCAGCGGCAACGTCAGCCTGTACAACGAGACCAGGGGTGAGCCGGTTTATCCCACCCCTGTGGTGGGCATGTTGGGGCTGATCGAGGATATAGACCACCATAGCACCATAGGCTTCAAGCACGAGGGCGACCTGGTGGCAATGCTTGGAGGTGATGGGAAGGGAACAGACGGTAGGGGCGGTAGTGAGTATCTCGAGTTGATTCACGATATCGTTGTCGGAGCTCTCTCCATCGACCTCGACCTGGAAAAGAGGGTGCAGCGGTGCTGTCTGGAGGCTATTAGGCAGGGCATCATACGCTCGGCCCACGACTGCTCCGATGGCGGGCTTGCCGTGACATTGGCTGAGAGCTGCATCGCCGGCGGTATCGGCATCAAGGGAAAGTGGAAAATGGCAGGGAGACTTGACAGCGAGCTTTTCGGCGAGGGGCAGTCGAGGATCGTAGTCTCACTGGAGCCAGCTCGATTAGGTGAACTTCGAAACTTGGCTGCCAGGCATCGGGTGCCCCTAAAAGAGCTCGGTGTTGCCGGGGGCGACCACTTTCTCATTGAAGACGTGGTGGATTTGCCGCTCGCTGAGGTGGTAGGCGCGTGGAAAAGTGGCCTGGAAAAAGCGATGGGATAAGAAGTTGCCCAAAAAACCCCACCCTGTGTAGCGTCCCGATAGGAATCGGGACGAAAATCCGTTGCCACAGGAGTGGCAACGCTACCCTTTTTGGGCAGCCTGTTGTGGAAACTTTGTGGAAAAGTTCGTGGAAAAGCTCCTTGACCAGCGACAGATGGCCAGGGATAGAATAGGAGAGCAAAATGAAAGTAATTTTCCTCCAGGACGTCCCTAACGTGGCCAGTGCGGGCGACATGAAGATGGTAGCCAATGGCTACGCCAGGAATTTCCTTTTCCCCAAGAGGCTCGCTGCACTCGCCACCCCCGCTGAGCTACAGAAACTGGAATCGCGGCGTCAGGCCGATGCCCATCGCCAGGCTGGTTTAGAGCAAGAAGCCGAGGCCTTGGCTCAGGTGCTGGGGGAGCTCACCATAGCCTTAAAGGTTCGTGCTGGGGCCAAAGCCCGCATCTATGGCTCGGTCACAACCGCGGCTATCGCCAAAGAGATAAAGCGGCTCACCGGACATGAGATCGACAAGCACGACATAGAACTCGAAGGGCCAATCCGTGAGCTGGGAAGCCACCAGGTGCCGATCAGATTAACCAAGAATGTAACCGCTAACGTAAATGTCCTCGTTGAGGCAAAGGAGGAGAAGGAGAAAGAGAA
>SOKG01000018.1 GCA_004376205.1 Dehalococcoidia bacterium
GAGGATGGTCCGGCAAGATAGAGGCGAGATCTTCGCCAGAGTCAATGAGCAGCTCTCGCGGATAAGAACCCTGGGCCGGCATGGGAGCGAACGCAGGGAGTAACGACCGAGTAATCCAGTCGCAGGCCTAAAGTATCTTTTCTAAAGCACAATTTCTCTGGTTGTGGCACCTTCCTGCCATATTGATATGGTGATAGGATTCAAACCCATGTATATCTTCGGCTACTCAAAGGTGATTGACCCCATATTGCGGGATGTCAGGCTTTGTACCCCCGAGTTCGCCGGGATGAAAGCGGGAGATAGGGTGTTGGATGTCTGCTGCGGGACGGGAGAGCAGGCGCTTCACTATGCCCGAAAGGGCATTAACGCCACTGGAATCGACTTGGACCCCCGCATGATAGAAGTGGCGGAGAGGAACAGGAGAAAACGAGCCCTGGGGAACGTCTCGTTTCAACTGGCGGATGCCCAAGCCCTGCCATTCAAGGACGACTCCTTTGACTACGCTTCCGTCTCTCTCGCATTGCACGAGAAGGAAAGGCCGGCGAGGGATAGGGTAATCTCGGAGATGAAGAGGGTGGTAAGGGCGGAAGGCGCCCTGGTCTTTATTGATTTGAGTGTTCCTTTACCCCGAAAAGCATACGCCTGTCTGGTCAGGGCTGTGGAGTTCATGGCAGGCCGGGACCATTTCAGATGTTTCAGAGACTACATTGAGCAAGGTGGACTCGATGTACTATTGCGGAGCAATCGCCTTCACGAGGAGAAGAGGGACTACCTCAAGCACGGTACCGTAGCCATAATAAAAACGAAAAACGTTTGACGCTGTACGCGGCGAGGCTACTGCCTGCGCGGGTCAACCCAGGTGGAACGCCTCGCGGGTTACGCGGTCCCACTCCGCGATGGGGTGCTCGTTCCTCATCTCCTTGATCTGATTGAACACGGGAAGCCCTGCCTTCTGCTCAGCCTCCCATTCCCTGGCAAAGGCCCCCGACCGAATCTCCTCCAGGACCTCCTGCATGGTCTGGGCTATCTGCGGGTTCATGTAACGCACGGAACGGGTCATGGAGCCGTACTGGGAGGTATGGGAGTGGAGCTCCATCTGCGGGAAGAATCCCATCTCCGCGATCTTCTGCATGGAGTAGGCGAACTCACCTGACAGTATCAATTCGGTCATCACCGCTTCCACCGGGTAGCCGGCATCGATGAGCGTCTGGATCGCCGCCAGCAGGACCTGGCCGAAGGCGGGGCCGAAGCCCTGTTCCGTGAAGAGGTCCAGCTCGGCCTCCTGGGCAAAAGTAAGGAGCATGACGCCGCTTCTCGTGGAGCCGATCCCCTTGGCGATTGCCAGGGTGGCCTTGAGGGCATCCCCGCTGGCGTCCTGCTCTACACCGATGAAGCTGGGAAAGCCCTTTCCTTCCAGATACCGCTGTCGCACACCGGCCCCTATCATTCGCGGCGCTACCATGACGACATCGACACCGCCCGGCGGCTCGATCAATTTGAAGGCCACGTTATAGCCGGAGGCGAAGCAGAGAGCATTGCCCCGGGAAAGCCATGGTCGGACCTCGCTCTCAAATACCCCGGGCATGACCTCGTCCGGAATGAGCAGCAGCAGCACCTGGGCCCCCTTGGCCGCTTCCTCGATAGAGAGGGTGCCGAACCCGTCACTCACGGCTTGCTGCTGGGTCT
Organism: Dehalococcoidia bacterium; assembly: GCA_004376205.1. Lineage (GTDB taxonomy): Bacteria > Chloroflexota > Dehalococcoidia > SZUA-161 > SZUA-161 > SOKG01. The sequence goes on from SOKG01000018.1 coordinate 1,687, forward strand.
CGTCGGCGCGAACCCCGACGATGACCTTCAGGCCGCTGTCCCTCAGGTTAAGGGCCTGGGCCCGTCCCTGATTGCCGTAGCCGATGACCCCGATGGTCTTATCGCTCAGAAAGCCCAGATCAGCATCCTGGTCATAATACATTTTGGTCATGATTCCAAACCCCCATGTTGAATAGCGTTTTCCCCACTAGGTAACCACACAACTCAAGGCAAGTCAATACCCTGTGGGCTGTGGATTCTCAGCCCTCTTCCTTTCTCCAGCCGGGCGCGTTTCTCTCTCGCGGAGCAGCCGGTGTATAATGAGAGTAACCAGCAGGACCTCGATGGGGACAAAGGCAATATCTCCCACCATTTCCTTTTTGTGACGTGGCCTGTTGACGCTGCTTAGTCGTGAGATAGCGAAGGGGGTGAAGGTAATGGACCAAGCTGAGAGTGACAAATTGAGGGTATTATTGGACTAC
>SOKG01000048.1 GCA_004376205.1 Dehalococcoidia bacterium
TTTCCTCCGCCGGGCACAAGACGACGCCCAAAAACCAGACCCCCAACTTGTCAACAAGCGCGACATCCAGAACTTTCTCCACCACCTCACACAAACCACTGATATCTCACTAGGGGGTAACGGTGCCCTCCGCCAGGTTCGTCGTACCGATGCCAGTCGGTGGCACTATTACCGAGGCTTGAAGAGGTTCTTCCAATGGGCTGTCAGGGAAGGTTATCTGCCGTCAAACCCTATGGATGGCATTACAATCAAGCCGCCCAAGGCCCCACCCATCAGGCATCTGCGTCCCACCTGAATCGAGAACGATAGACTTGCCTATCGGCTGCCAATTGCAAAACTCTCCTCTTTGCTCAGTTGCAGGCAAATATGTCCCCGCCGCTGAATCAGCACTTTCGAGGTAGGAAAGTGGGGGCAATGTAGGCCAGGGCTTGACATTAAATGGATTTAATGATACTATTTTATCATATTTTATGTCATCTAGTCTAATAATAACTCGCAATAGTATTATGCCGACCTGATCCTATCGCATATATTGGTTTTCGGCACTTTTTTTACATGATTGTCCATTATTAGATAAACAATTACTTGAAGAATGTGAGAAACGGTGTCAATTCTGAAGGCGACGGCTGAGGCCAATACTGGTACCAATGGGTCAGGGCAAGCGGTACGGATGGGTCATAGGCGAGAAGCCGAGCCTGTGGTATATGTTGAATATGAAGATCGGCTTGCTATTAGCATCCTTAGGTGTTGTTCTCTCTTGCCTACTTGCCGGCTCTGGCCTGATCCTTGATTTTGTTCCCACCGCTGAAGGCAGCGATCTGTCAAACCACACTGCATCCTCCCAGGCACATTCGCCGAGCGACGCTTACCTAGACCTGCAGTGGGATCTTGGCAGTATCAACGCGCCGCAGGTGTGGCCTCGCACGCCGGGCAGTAGCGACATCCTAGTTGCCATCCTCGATACCGGCATTGACCGACACCATGAGGATCTCGCCGGTAGGGTTGTGGCTGAGGTCAACTTTAGCGACAGCCCGGTAGTAGATGACCTTCACGGCCATGGCACGCATATTGCTGGCATAATCGCGGCAAATACGGACAACGGCATAGGTATTGCTGGGGTAGCTCCAGGGTCTCTGATGCTGAGCGTTAAAGTGGCCGATGACAGGGGCAGGAGCGATGCCGAGGCAATAGCCAGCGGCATTGTGTGGGCGGTGGATAGGGGGGCCAACATCCTGAACATAAGCCTCTCTTTGTCCGAGCCATCGGAGGACCTGGAGGAGGCCGTAGCCTATGCCTGGAGTCATGGGGCGGTCATAATCGTGGCCGCAGGCAATGGGAGCGGCTCAGTGCCACAATACCCGGCCTACTATCCTGAATGTATTGCTGTGACTGCGACGCGGGAGGATGGCTCGCGGGCGCCGCTAGCCAACTATGGTGACTGGGTGGATGTTGCTGGCCCTGGGTACGAAATCTATTCTACGCTCCCGGGCAACGAGTATGGCTGCAAGACCGGTACCTCTCAGGCTGCGGCCTATGTTAGTGGGCTGGCAGTGCTCCTTTACAGCATAGCTATCGATGGCAACGGCGATGGCCGGGTCAATGACGAGGTGAGAGCGGCCATCGAAAGCAGCTGCCAGCAAATCCATGAAAGCGGCATGGGAAATGGTCTAGTGGACGGCGGGAATGCGGTTGCGCAACTGGAACATGAAGCAAATCTGCCTGCCTGGGCTCCGTATTGAGCCAGGGCAGCGAACTGTGCCCCCCATTTGGTAGCAAACGGCCTTCTAAGTGACAAAGATCGAGCGCTGCCAAAGGTTCTCTTCAATTCGCCGTCTGTATGCTTACTGCACACTACGTCTTTTTGTTCAGCCGAGATCGGTTGACCGGAAAATGGCGGTACGGTATAATCTGTTTCAGAAAGGAGGCAAGGGGTTCCCGCCTTTTCTCTTGTTTGCATGGGGTGCAGGGGGTCGGAGGTTCAAATCCTCTCACCCCGACCATAGATAGGAAATGCGGGGGTCAGAGCTCCTGCATGGATTCGAGGTCAGCTAGCGGTCAGTTTTGGAGGCGACCCCCTGCATGAGCATTTGTGTCAAGAACCAAAACCCGCCCTAGCCTATAGTTTCGCATCAAATTCTCGGCACATGTTCCCACGTCACTAAATATACCAAATCCCCTTCTCGTAATCTCTCCCCGCATGTTGTAACCCTCCGCCTATTACTAATCGCCTTGCTGCCCGGTAGTGCCCCACTGAAATTGACAGTGAGACAAGTTTCGCATATGCTACTGACACAGGAAATTCGTTCTAGGAGCCATCTAACTTTGGGTGCGGAGGGTGGTCACGTCCCAGCGAGCTGAGGACAGCGAGACCCGGTGCAGGCCAGGGAGGCCTTGGAGAAGTTATCGGCACCATAGCAGGGATCACAGGAATGGAAGCTAGAATCGAAGCTGCCTATTTCGAGTTCCTTAGTGAGGGTTTAAAGCTGAAGGTATTCATGGCTAAGCCGGGTGAAAAGGCGCGTTTCCCAGCCGTATTGGTCAATCACGGGGGAGGTGGAATGGAGAAGGTATATGAGGAAATGTGCATTGAACTGGCAGAGACCGGCTATACTGCCCTAGCCATGACCTTCAGAGGATATGCTGGATCGCAGGGCATGCAAGAATACGGCAAAGGGGAAATAAGGGATCTGCTAAACCTTGTGAAATATATCAAATCTCAGAGTTTCGTGGATGAAAACAGAATAGGCATGTTTGGATATTCCAGAGGTGCGCTTAACACCTTATTAGCGTGTCAGCGAAGCAAGGATTTCAAGGCCGTGGTTTTGTGGGCTACCCCAGTAGACATGATAGCTCACCACATGCTAAACTCTTTCATCGAGGATTTAATAGGCGGATCACCCCAAAAGCTTGCGGAGGAGTACAGAATCAGGTCACCAATCAATTTCGTTGAAAGGATCACGTGCCCTATCTTTATCATTCACGGAGAACTAGACGAGGTAATCCCGGTGAGGCATGCTCACATGCTCGCAAAGGAATTGGAAGGAAGTAATAAGGATTTCCAGATGAAGACGTATCCTGGAGAGGGACACGTATTTACTCTAGAAACCTATCAAGATGCTTGGAAAGAGACGGTCTGTTTCCTAAATAGGTATCTTCTTTGAGAATCTCTGGCTTCTGACTACGCCACCTTGAGAGAGGTTCCTACGCATGCGAACCTGGAAATCCTGCCCCAAAACCGGCAACCGGTCCTGTTCTACTCTTCGAGGAGTCCGACCTCCACAAGCCATTTGTGGGCCACTTCTTCCACATCCCGGTGTTCACCATCTACCTCGTAGTTCAAACGTTGCATGGTCTCGGTATCCAGCAGTGGCGCTATAGTGTCCAGAATATCCACCACCTCCGGGTGCTGGTCGACAAATGACTGCCGCAGCGTGGGAGCCACATTGTAAACGGGGAAGAAATGCTGGTCGTCTTCCAGGTTCACCAAGTCAAAGCCCGCAATGCGCCCATCGGTGGCAAACCCCTGCTTGTCATTGCTTATGGTTTGCTGCAAGGCAGAAAAGGTGATCTCACCCTTGAAACGATTTTGCTCATCCACAACCGAAAGACGACTTAGGCCGGTAGTCAGCATCTTGGCCAGTGCATCCCTTACCCTTATTGAGCCATCGACTGTTACCTCTTCTAACGGTAGGGCTCTCATTACGTCGCTGACGCATCCCGTTTTGGTATTCAAGTCAGCCAATTCAAGCCACCCTCTCGGAATGCCATTTTCATCTACCACTGTTATGCTGTCCAGGTGATTCCGCTCCATGATCCTTCTCGCCTCGGAGACGCTCTGCTCCAGCTTGACTGTTGCCAGATCGACAATCATTACCTCTTCCACCCTCATCAGTGCCAAGCGTTTGATGGAGCTATCGGCACCGATAAAGTCGCGTACAAAGCTGTTACGGGGGTGGGCAAGCAGATCCTGTGTAGTATCGTATTGAACTAGCTCCCCTTCCTTTATTAGGGCGATACGATCGCCCATCTTCAGAGCTTCATCGATATCGTGGGTCACAAAAACAATAGTCTTTCTCAACTTCTCTTGAATCTTGAGGAATTCATCCTGTAGCCGAGACCTGGTTATGGGATCTATGGCACCAAAGGGCTCATCCATTAAGAGTATCGGCGGGTCAGCCCCCAATGCTCGGGCCACCCCTACCCGCTGCGGCAACCATCGACGCGCTCCCGAATCTCGGGCCTGCATCCGACAGGTGCACCTCCGCGTAGTGTGACAGGCGTCGGGGTTAGGTTAAAGTTACATTCAATCGCTTGCTAGGGCGAGCTCTTTATGGCTATATTGACAAGGGCATAATGTAGATGTAGACTTTTATAGTGAGGAATTCTATTGTAACCAAGGTGATCTCCCATTAGCATTTAGTATGGGGTGGAAGGTGAAGTATGCCTTATTGCACTAATTGTGGTAGCGAAGCAACTGATGAGATGCACTTTTGTCCTCAGTGTGGGAGTAAATTAATAATCCCCAAGGCTGGATTTAAGCATGACGAGATGCGTGGCTATACTGTAGAAGCAGAGGAAAAAGAACCGGAGAATATTCTTGATCGAAGAATAAAGAAGGGTAAACTTTACAAGCAGTGGGTAGCCTATTCTGGTCTCCCCGCTGACGAAATCCGATCAACTAAGACCTCCAGAGATATACCAGTCACTGGAGAGAGGAATAGACGAAGCCTTGCTTTAATGTATATATTACTCGGGGTTTGTATAGGTATATTGTGTATGGCATTGGTCTTTCTCCTTACTTCTTATTTCTGACGACCCGGCTCAGCAAAGAGTATGATGGCAAGACTGTTCCCTTATCACCAAATAAGAATTGACATCGTACTCTAAGGATGCTTATAATAATGCATTATTTGGCCTGAAGGTGGGAAGTGAAACTACTGGTTATAGGTTGTGGACAATGCGGCGGCAGGATTGCCGATGAGTTTGCCCGGCTGAATAGAAGGGCACACCTTCAACGTGGGCTTGAGATCATCACTGGCGCCTTCGCCATCAACACAGATATTGCTGATTTAAGCGGACTAACCACTATAGAGCCTGATTACCGTCACAGAATCCTCATCGGAGGTCGAACGACTAGCGGTCGCGGGGTAGGCAAAATAAATGAACTTGGTGCGGAGGTAGCTAGAGAAGATGCCGACATTATCATGGATGCTATAAGAACAGCACGACGATTCCCTGAGACAGATGCCTTCTTATTGATCGCCGGCGCTGCCGGTGGCACTGGCTCGGGAGCAATACCAATACTAACACAACAGTTAAAAGAGCAGTATTTCGAAAAACCGTTATATAATCTCATTGTCCTTCCTTTTAGGCATGAAGAGAGAACAGAGGCAAGAGCTATTTATAACTCAGCCACATGCCTTAAATCTGCCTATTCAGTGGCTGATGCGATATTTCTTATCGATAATCAAAGGTATATTAAGAAAAAGTCCTCGATTGCAAGCAACCTAGCCAATATTAACGCCCTAGCAGTTGCGCCGTTCTACAATTTACTTTGCGCTGGCGAAGAGAAAAAGCCCAAATACATCGGGTCAAGGGTGGTCGACGCCGGAGACATAATACAGACTCTCGTAGGATGGACAGTAATAGGCTCTGGCAAATCGCAAATACCACGAATCAGATTTCCCCTTAAATTGAAGCGTCATTTCACGAAGAAGGCCACTGAAAGCCAAAGGGGAGTTCAAGCGACGGACGAAGCCATAGGTTGGTTATCACTCAAGTGCAACCCTATAGATTCAAAGAGGGCGCTATATCTCCTCTCTGCGCCGTCCGAGGAAATGAATATGGAGATGATTAGGGAAATCGGAACCCATCTAAGAAAGATGGCCCCAGAGGCTGTAATCAGGGGCGGCGATTATCCCAGAGAAAAAGGCTCACTGGAAGTCACTATAATCCTGTCTGAACTTTACGATGTGGGAAAAGTCATGGACTACTTTGCTAGAACGCTTGAACTTATTCATGCTGCCAAAGGGGATCAGGAAGCAATAGAGCGCGAACGTAGAGGAATTGAAGTCGACTTCAAGGACATACCATCGTTACTATAATTAGCCAATCTTATCCTACTAGGGAGCAATGTATCAGTTCCCCTGTGATTTTGCCGACCAAAAAGGGGCCACCAGCAGTAGAATCAGCAAAACAGTTTCCCTGGTCTTCCCTTCCCTACCTTGTACCCCTAGCGTAGACTTTCCAAGCTTGCTCCACCATCTCATTGCGTACTTTCCGGACTTGCTCTATAGCCTCGTCACGGTCTCTTGAAGCCTGCCCTATACTCTCGTCACAGGCGTCCTTGGCTTGCTGTTCAGCCTTCTTATAGGCCTCCTCCAATTGCTTTTCGTTCTCCTTGTAGGCCTTCACCGCTTCCTTTTCAGCTTCCAAACAGGCCGTATAGACCTTTTCAGCTTCCAGATAGGCCGCATAGGCGCTCTCGGCTCGCCCTCGAACCTCATCAACGGCTTTCACGGCTTGCTCTTTGGCTCTCTGATGGGCGTTCTCGGCTTGCTTTATAGCTTCGTCACGGGCTCTTAAGGCTTGCCTTATGCTCTCGTCACAGGCGTTCTTGGCTTGCTGTTCAGCCTTCTTATAGGCCTCCTCCAACTGCTTTTCGTTCTCCTTGTAGGCCTTCGCCACTTCCTTTTCAGCTTCCAGATAGGCCGCGTAGGCGCTCTCGGCTCGCCCTAGAACCTCAGCAAGGGGTTCGATAACCTGCTCTGGGACCTCAGCAACCGGTTCCACGGCTTGCTCTGGGACCTCAGCAGCGGGTTCCATGGCTTGCTCCGGGACCTCAGCAGGGGGTTCCACGGCTTGCTCTGGGACCTCAGCAACGGGCTCCATGGCTTGCTCTTGAGCTTTTTTACGCGCATTTTTAGCTTGCTCCGTAGTCTCCTCACGGACTTTTGATGCTCGCTCCTTTGGATTCATTAGGATACACCCCTTTCATAAAGTTTCATTCTTCCTTAACAGAGAGAAAATAACGGTGTTCACTATTTCTAAGCATTGGTTATCGGCATAGCTCCTCCTGCCATGATTGAGCTTGAAGTTTCCAACCTATCGGACGGATAATGCATCTTCGATCTTTTCCTTTGTTCCGGCTTGCCTGGCATCCTTAGCTTCCTCGGTCTTTCACTTAATCTCCTCCCCGGCTGGCTATGCATCTTCGATCTCTCCCTCAATGTCGGCTTCTTTGGCCTCCGGAGCTTCTTCGGCCTCCTCCTCGGCTTGTTTGGCTTTACTGAGCGCATACATTCTCGCTAGGAACTCTACGCGCGTTTCAATTTTCTCACTAGCCACCTCGGATGCTGTTGCTGCTGCCTCAGCAGTCTCTTTGGTCGCTTTGCCTATCTGCTCAGCCCTCCTTAGCCCTTCCCCAAATGCTCTCGCCGATGCCAAGGTAGCCTCCTTGGCCGCCTCGGCTGTTTCCTCAGCTCTGCTCATTGCTTCCTGGAATGCTCTTGTCGCTGCCTCAGCGGCTTCCCTGGCCGCTTGGCCTATCTCCTCAGCCCTAGCTATCGCTTCCTCGGATGCTCTTGTCGCCGCCTCAGCAGTCTCCTTGGCCGCTTGGCTTATCTCCTCAGCCCT
>SOKG01000293.1 GCA_004376205.1 Dehalococcoidia bacterium
TGAGGCAAATGGTTCGGGCGGGGCACCTGGGTAGAAAGACGGGAAAGGGATTCTATGACTACTCTAAGTAGTTCTTGCCTCTCCAAACGAATTTGAAGACCCCGGATGGTCCAATTGGTGGAGCAGGAAAGGGAGGGAAGATCACATGGCAATTAAGTCGGGGAAAGAGTACATAGAAAGTCTAAGGAAGCTGAAGCCCAAGGTATATGCCTTTGGAGAAAGGGTGGAGAACGTAGTTGACTATCCGCTGTTCAGGCCTCACATAAACGCAGCTGCCATGACCTACGAGCTGGCCAATCACCCTGAGTTTGAGCAGGAAATGACCGCTACCTCCAATCTGACGGGCGAGAAGATCAACCGGTTCACCCACGTCCATCACAGCATGGACGATCTAGTCAACAAGGTACGAATGATGCGGTTGTTGGGGCAGAAGACAGCCACCTGTTTTCAACGGTGCGTGGGACTTGATGGCCTCAATGCCGTCTACATTACCACCTATGACATAGACCAGAAGCATGGGACAGATTACCACGAGAGATTTAGGAAGTATCTGAAATACGTACAGGACAATGATCTGATGCTGGCGGGAGCTATGTCTGACCCCAAGGGAGACAGGAGCCTGAGGCCGCATCAGCAGGAAGACCCCGACATGTATGTACACGTCGTCGAGAAGAGGGATGACGGCATAGTGGTTAAGGGCGCCAAGGCCCACATAACGGGAACGGTGAATGCCCACGAGATACTGGCAATGCCTACAAGGACTATGGGTGAAGATGACAAGGATTACGCTGTTTGCTTCGCCATCCCCATCGATGCCGAGAGGGTCACCCTGATATTCGGCCGGCAGACCAATGACACCAGAAGACTTGATGGCGAAATCGACGCAGGCAATGCCAAGTACGGGATCGTTGGCGGCGAATGTTTGATAGTTCTCGACAACGTTTTCGTCCCCTGGGAGCGGGTTTTTATGTGCGGCGAGTACGATTTCACCGGGCAGTTGGTGGAGACCTTCGCCGGCTTCCATAGGAGTAACTACGGAGGCTGTAAGGTCGGCCTGGCAGATGTGGTAACAGGGGCAGCTTACTGGATGGCAGAGAATAATGGGCTTGAGAAGACACCCTATCTCAGGGACTTGATGGCCGAGATGGTCAGCATGGCGGAGACATGCTGGTCGTGCTCGCTAGCTTGCTCCTATCAGGGCAGCAAGACCAATTCCGGAGCCTATACCATAAATGCGCTTCTGGCGAACGTGGTTAAACTTAACATAACACGCATGAATTACGAGTGGATGCGCCTGGCGCAGGATATCACCGGTGGTCTGATAATAACCTTGCCCTCGGAGAAGGACTACAGGAACCCTGAGGTCGGAGGATACATAGACAAGTATTTTGGGGGCAAAGCCGGCACCTCGACCAGAGATAGGATGCACATGGTAAGGCTCATCGAGAATATGGCAGTGGGGGCTGGTCTGCCAGAGGCGCTCCACGGCGCCGGCTCCCCTATGGCGCAGAAGATGATGATCCAGAGGCGAAGCAACCTCGAAGGCAAGAAGGAAATCGCCGAGACGATTGTCGGCATCAGGCCGGATAAGTACTTCGAGGAGATCACGGGAAAGACCGAGGACGAGTACTTCAAAGAATTCAGAGAGTAACTGCCTAAGTGTGACTAGGTTGACGAAACTCCGACAGTCTGCTATTTCCCCTTAAACTCAGGCCTTCGCTTCTCGAGGAAGGCTGTCGCTCCCTCCTCTGCGTCTTCGGTCTTGAAGATGTCGGAGAACAGCCTGGCCTCGTTCTCAATGGCCTCTTTCACTCCCATCTCCATGGTCGCATTGATGCTCTTCTTGGTGGAGTCCACGGCTACGGCGCCCTTCCATATCAGCCTCTTTACCGTGGCATTGACAGCATTCTCCAGCTCGGCAGCGGGCACCACCTGGTTGACCAGACCGATGCGGTACGCCTCCTGGGCATCAACCGGGTCTCCCGTGAGGCACATCTCCATAGCCTTGCCCTTTCCCACCAGGCGCGTCAACCTCACGCTGCCGCCGCCGCCGCACATGATTCCCAGTCTTATCTCCGGCTGGCAAAATTGAGCATTATCCGCAGCTATCCTAATATCGCAGCCCAATGCGATCTCGCAGCCCATGCCCATGGCGAACCCGTTGACCGCTGCTATCACCGGTTGGGGGAGTTCTTCAAGCATAGTTGGCGAAAAGTATGCCTTGTGATCGTCTAACACACTTCCACCCTTCTTTGTCATTTCCACCCACGCCAATATCGTTTTGTCGATGTCCGCTCCTGACATAAAGGCCCGGTCACCGGCCCCAGTGATAACTACAACCCTGACATCCTTATCAGCGGCAATGTCCCTTACGGCTTCCTTCAGTTCATCAGACATCTTCGGGTTAAAAGCATTCAGTACCTCCGGCCTGTTAAAAGTTATCCTGCCCACCCCGTCCTTTTTCTCCAAGATGATCGTCTCAAACGCCATTACATCCCCCTTGTACTGATTCGGTATGGGAAGCTACGCACTACTTACTTGCGAACCTCCGTCTTTACCAGCTCTATGAACTGGTTTACGTCCGAGCCCGCTCCATATATCTCTTTGACACCCTTCGCTTTGAGCATGTCATGGTCCTCGTCGGGGATAACTCCTCCAAGGACAACGATCACATCCTTCATGTCGTTTTCCTCCAAGCCCTGCATTACTTTGGGCAGATGTGCCTCATAGGCGCTGGTGAAAAAGCTCATGCCAATAACGTCTACGTCCTCCTGCACAGCCATCTTCACCACCTCTTCCGGCTGACTGTAGCTGGCATAGATCACTTCGAAGCCCGCATTCTTGCAGCGAGACGCAATCAGCCTCAGGCCCCGGTCGTGGATATCAATCCAATGCTTCACCAGCAAGACTCTTGGTTTCCCATTCTTGGACAATTCTCTGCTCCCCCTTCCTGGTGGTTTGTTGAACTGGTCGCTCCTAATACTTCAGCATTACGTTGTATTCCGGCCCCCACCTCATGACTTTCCTCAGCGCCTGCGATATCTCCCCAGCGGTGGCTTTGGCCTTGGCAGCTTCAATGCATGCCGGCATTACGTGTCCCCACTCACCTTTCTTCAACCTTTCACATGCCGCCATCACTCCGTTGAGAGCCGCATCTGTCTTTGCCTGGTCTCTTCGCGCCTTGTAGTCTTTGATTCGCTCGATTGAGACCCTGGCTACCTCGGGGTCAGGCCTGAAGGCCTTCACCTTCAGGTCTTCCTCCGTCGCGTATTTGTTCCACCCGACGACTATCCTCTTGCCAGTTTCAATCTCCTCCCTCCACCCATCACAACCCTTCCGCAGAACCCTTGCCAGCATGCCATCCTTGTGTGCCTTGACAAACCCGCCTGCGTCCTCTATCTCTTTCAAGACCTTCCTCCCCTCCTCCTCCATCCTACGTGTCAGCCACTCAACGTAGTATGACCCCGCCAGAGGGTCGCTAACCCTCGTCACGCCCGTTTCGTGGAGTAGAATCTGCTGTGTCCTGAGCGTCAAGATGGCTGATTCCTCTGTGGGAATACCTATGGGCTCGTCATATGCCGGGACCTGCATTGCCGTCGTGCCCGAAAGCGCGGCTCCCAGGGCGTGATAGGCGCTGCGAATAATGTTGTTGAGCGGCTGCTGCTTGATCAATTCGTAACAGGAGGTATTGGTATGAGTTCTCAAGTGCATTGCAGCCGGCCTGGTGCAGCCATATCGCTCGCGAGCGATCGTAGCCCACAGCTTCCTCCATGCCCTGAACATGCAGATATACTCAAAGAAATCGTTACACTGTGCTATCTGAAAACCTATGCCGGCCATGAAGGAATTGGGGTCGAGGCCGGCGGCCTTGCAGGAGTCGGCAACGGCGATAGCGGTAGCCAGGCAAAAGGACATCTGGTGAATGGCGTCGGCACCCGTCTCCGAAATCGCATGGCCCTGTATATTCGTGTGGTTCCAACGCGGGATCTCGTTGACGCAGAAATAGATGTTGTCGGTAGCCAGCTTCAGAGCGTCCTCAGTCTCCCACATGAAGTTCGGGGCATACCAGGCTGTGAATACCCAGTTCATGGTATTGCCGCGGAGGTCGGCCCGCGGTACGCCCTGGCTCTCGGCATAGGCGATGTAGATGGCAAACATCGGAAGCGTATCGCCATTTATGAGCACGATGTTGTTCTTGGCCAGGTCTATGCCATCGAGCATTCGGGCGAAATCCTCGTCCGTATTACAGGAAACCCCGTCTTTGCCTACGTAACCCTCGGCTTCAGGGTCATCCGGGTCGATGCCAAAATACCCCGGGTAGTCCCACACCAGGTTGTAGGCTCTAGCCCCAAAGTAGGCTTCCATCCCGGCCTTGGTTAGCGCGTCCATTCGCTCTCTGGTATCCTCAGGCAATCCATAACCATGCACCGGCTGGTTTACCCAGGACTGGAACTGGTAGTGAATGGGATAATTGCTTCTCATGTAAGGATAAGCACCCACCATCCCGATATCTTCTTCGTAGTCAATATCCTGTATGTCCAGCGGCGTGTAGACCGGTTTTATTGGGATGCCGGAGTTTGTCTTCGAGGAGAAGTCTCTGCCCTCGTATCTGGCGAGAGCTTGATCCCACTGCTCCTGATGTTTTCGCGCTGCTTCTTGAGTTTTCTCATCAAACATATCCTACCTCCTTGCTTCGAAAATAGGCTTTCTTCCGTTCGCCCTGAGCCTGTCGAAGGGCCGTTCATGGTTCGACAAGCTCACCACGAACGGCATCTGGCATATCTATTTTCATCATTCGCCGGCGGGCAATTGCCCATGTGGGTTTGTCCTGGCACTATCTGCCTTTGAACTCTGGTGGTCGCTTCTCCATAAACGCTGCTCTTGCCTCAGCCACATCCTCGCTGGAGAAAAGGGACGGCATCATTGCCACGGTCCAATCCCAATCCTCGCGGCATTTGCGGTTCAGCAGTTTTTTTATCATCTTCTGGGCCAGCGGTGCGCCCTGTTTCAGTCGCTCAGCGAGCTTCCCCACCTCTTCCATCAACTGGTCGTGGGGCACCACCCTGTTCACGAGGCCGACGGCCTTTGCCTCTTCAGCGGAGAAGGTAGCCGCGGTGAGAGCCATATAGGCTATGGTGCGCTTGCCCAGAATCTCGGTGCCGCGGAGCAACGTCTCTATGGGGATCTGTCCCCAGTTGACTTCCCTGGTGCTGAACCTAGCCTTGTCCGAAGCGATGACGATATCACAGGCAAGGGTAATTCCAGTGCCAAAACCATAGGCATACCCATTGACAGCCGCGATAACAGGCTTCGGCAGGTACTCAAAGTGCATGAACGGCCGCGCAACGTTCTCTATGAATTCAATGCCCTTGATGGTCTTATCAAACTCAAACTTCTCTACGTCAGCCCCTGCGCTGAAGGCCTCGCCGCTGCCGGTTAGAATCACCACCCTGATATCATCGTCCTGCTCGATGTCGGTAAGGGCGGCATCGAGCTCGCTAAACACCTCAGGGCTGGCGGCGTTCATTTTTTCCGGGCGGTTAAAGGTAATCGTGGCTATTTGGTCTTTCTTATCCAGCAATATAGTCTCGAACTCCATACTTCATTCCCCCTTTCTTCCAGGTTTATTACCGAACCCTAGAAGGTTCTTGCTTTGAGCTTTAATAGCCGATAGACTCGAGCTCTTTCTGCAGAATCTCGTTCAGGTATCCCAGCCTCTCCTTGCCCGGCTTGAAGTCAAATGCTATGGTGCCGTAGGGATCGACTTCCTCTCTCAATAGCCTAACCTGCGCCGCCGTTGGCTTCTCAGTCTCCGGTATATCCTTGGGGACTTCCAGCTCAAACCCGGTGTTCTCAATCACCTGCTCAACGGTGACGCCCGGGTGCAGGGAGTCTATCTTGAACGGGTTATCTTTTTCCTCTTTACTGATAACAGCAAGGTTCGTGATGTACCTTATGGGGCCAGGCCTGTAACCTGCCTTCACTCGCTCTTCGGCGCCAATGACGTACCTGGTACCTGTTATCACATCGACCTTGGGGACGAAAGTCCTCGTGGTGTGACTTGGGAAATACCCGATCATCTTGCGATGCATTTTTATGACCTCAGGGGCTCCCGCTCCCCCAGGCCCACGCAACAGGGGCTTGTCATACTCTCCAACCGCCGAGAGGTTAATGTTCCCATATTGGTCTGCCTGGATGCTCGATATCGCCTCGACATCCCCCCTTCCTTTGAGATGAACGGAGTTGAGGTCCTCCAGCATCGTCCACATAAGGGCTGCCCCTCTTGTTGCCGCTGCTTCTGCCCGGGTAAACGATAGCTGGAATGGCCTGGTATCAACCGAGGCATAGGCCAGCAATGTGATGTTTGGAGCATGTGTAATCTTTGCCAGAATGTAACTAGCGTAGGCAAGAGGAGTGAATGATCCTAGAACTACAACATCACCATCTTCGATCTCCTTGGCCAGAGTCACGCACATCAACTCACCAATGGAATAATCTTTCGCATATTGTGTCATAGGAACTTCACCTCCCGTGCTAGTCTTCGAAGTATCGCAGCCTGCCTCATGCCTCCTATAGCTTCAAGGTATTCAAATTCTGGTTTCATTACATACTCATCCAGATATTGTTTGAAAGTTTCCGGGCTGGTTGCCGCCTGCATGTATTTCATAATATGCCACGGGTCGAATACGTAGTCAGGCGCGCAAGAACAGGGGTGAGCCCCGAGAGGAGCCTCAATAAGCATATCCACCTGGAACTTTGGAATCTTGGTCTTCTCAGGATTCTTCCGTATCTCCTCGTCGGTCACTATCTCCTCTACCGAAACAATTCGCTTCTTCGCGGCCCTCATCATCTCTATGTCTGTTCCAGAAGTCCCTTCGATCTGGACATTGCCCGCATGGTCTGCCCGCGTCGCGTGAATGATAGCTACGTCCGGCACGATGGCAGCCGCAGCTATCAACTCCTCCCCAGTGAAAGGGCACTTTATGTCCTTGTAGAACTCTGGCCTGTACTTTACCAAATCTGAGCCGAAGGGACCTCGGTAGGGAAGAAAGGGAACATTCCTTCCGCCCGCCTCCAGCCCTATGATTACGGCAAGGCCGGTGATCTCATCGTACGGCAGACCCTCTTTTTCGATCGCTCTGCGAAAGTTGGGCGCCAGTCCGAACGCCTCCATGCTGACGAAGGAAAACATCAGCCTGCTCAGGCAGCCAGCGCCGATAAGCATATCGACATCTATGCTTCCCACCACGGTTATGGCCGTAAGGTTCTTTATCTTGGAGCGAATGATCTCACGTATTATTGCCATGGGATGGCTGCCCAGCCAGGAACCACCTACAGCAACCCTGTCCCCATCCTTGATGACCTTGGTGATGTCGCTCAGTTTCGCTACCTTGTTTTCACCGGGCATACATTTTCTCCTTTCCGTGGATTCCAGAGCAGTTTTCTCGGTTGGGGCCCCTTGACCTTTTTGCCATTGAACCTCGAAGAAGCAAAACCAAGTCTCCTCGGGGAACAGCAAGGCCGTAAGCATTTTAGCAACGGCACACTGGCCTGTCAACAAATCACTCAGAGAAGCCACTACTTCCCTAAAGGCCAAATAG
>SOKG01000303.1 GCA_004376205.1 Dehalococcoidia bacterium
TGCAGGTGTATCATTGCTTACCACAGCCTTGAGGATGAAGAGTGCCTCATGGCGAGTTGAAATGGGAGATCCTGAATGATAGGTAGCAAAGAGAGATACGCCCTGGTGACAGGAGCTTCCAGTGGAATCGGCTACGAACTGGCAAAACTGCTGGCGAAGGATGGCAAGAACCTGGTTGTGGTGGCAAGGAGCCAAGACAAACTCGAAGTATTGAAGATAGAGATCGAAAGCAAACATGGAACGATTGTGAAGGTCTTGCCAGAAGATTTGGCCGACCCTAAAGCACCACCAGAGATATTCAATGAACTTGAGAAAGAACATATCACTGTGGATGTACTAGTCAACAACGCAGGCTTTGCCGTTTGGGGCAAATTCTCTGAAACAGACTTGCAGGAAGAGCTTGAAATGATTCAGGTTAATGTTACTTCATTGATACATTTGACTAAGTTGTTTCTAAAAGGGATGTTGGAGAACAAATCAGGCTGGATATTGAATGTAGCCTCCTTGTGCGCCTTTACGCCGGTTCCGCTGGAATCTGTTTATTGTGGAACCAAAGCTAACATTTTGCATTTCTCAGAAGCCCTGGCAAACGAACTGAAAGGAACCGGTGTCAGCGTTACCTGTCTTTGCATTGGTCTGGCGAAGACTGGATTCCACAAGAGGGCAAGAATGGAAAGCGCCAGGGTGGCAAAGCGAAAGATGATGGATGCAGCTACAGTCGCCCAGGCTGGCCTAGATGCTCTAAGAAGAGGGCAGGTTATCTGCATTCCTGGTTTGCAGTACAAAGTGTGGCCATTATTAGCCAGAGTTGCACCAAGGAATCTCATCACCAGAATCATGAGATCGCAACATGAGCCTGTATGAGGCAGAGCAACTCGTGCTCGATCGGGGGCGTTTATGCTGGCGCTATTAGGTGCATTTGGACAGGAGATAGTAGACCTGCGGCGGCAGATGGTCATCGAGGAAGTAGTTGCCGAGCGAGGTTGCAAGCTGTACCGGGGCAAATTCGAAAACAGAGACGCTCTGCTGGTAAAAACGGGGATGGGCAAGGAACGAGCCGAAAGCGCAACGAAGCTCATGCTGGAGCGCTATCCCGTCAGTGCAATAATCTCACTGGGGTTTGCAGGGGCACTAGCTCCAGAGCTAAGTATTGGCGATGTTGTTGTATGCTCAACGCTGCATTGCGCACACAAATCGGAGCATAAGTGGGTAAGCGATGGGGTATGTGCTTCCGATACCCATCTGCTTTCTCTGGTCTCACAGGGCCTGGAGGATATAGTGGCCGGCTGCTGTCTTGGAAGCAGTGTGTCGCTGTTGCAACTGGAGTCTAGCACAAAGAAGCTAGCGGGGCTGGCTTCAGCCTTCCATGCGCATATCGTAGATATGGAGAGCTACTGGATCGCCAGCATAGCCTCAGCTAGACAGATTCCTTTCATAGCTATCCGCTCCATTTCTGACACAATGCAGGATTGCGTGCAGCCGTTCGACCAGATTCTTACCTCGGATGGTAGATTGCTCTGGAAAAAGGCGGTTTTGTGTTTTATTACCCATCCCCAGTACCTGATAAACACATTCACCCTTTACAGGAACGTGCGAATTGCAAGGAAAAGCCTTATTGCCTGTGTCCATCACCTTGTGAGTAAGATGTAAGATAAATCGAGAAAAGCGAATTGTATTTAAGCTTCTGTTCGTACACAGAAGGTAGCGCGTTCGATTCCTACATCACCTACATTCAATTCGTCTATAGTTATTCACATAAGGTTTTAGAGCCCTCTGATCGTCTAGCCAGAGGGCTCCGTTTTGTCCAAAAAAGGACGTCTATTTGGACGTGTTTCCCAGATGCTCTCACCTACTCGCAACCACCGGAACAGGACAACGTCCCCGTTGCCGCGGGGTTACCCTTGACAGGAACTCTCCTGCGCAGTATTGTTTGGTCTACTGAAAGTGAACTGAAGGGGGCATATGGAGGCCAAAGCTAAGTACTTTGAAAGACCCTGGCTGAAGTTCTATCCTGAAGGGGTTCCTGCAAACGTCGAAATCCCAGAGCACTCCCTGCCCGAAGTCTTTGATCAGGTAACCAGCAAGTATTCAGATAGGACCGCGATGATATTCT
Source organism: Dehalococcoidia bacterium (assembly GCA_004376205.1). Classification (GTDB taxonomy): domain Bacteria; phylum Chloroflexota; class Dehalococcoidia; order SZUA-161; family SZUA-161; genus SOKG01. The sequence continues at coordinate 2,114 of SOKG01000303.1, forward strand.
ACGGTAACAAGATAGGCTTCGGGAAGCTAAGAGAGGAAGTCGATAGATTCGCAACAGCCCTGCATGAGTTAGGGATCGAGAAGGGAGATAAAGTTGCCCTCTACCTGCTGAACAGCCCCCAATTCATCATCGCATATTTTGGCTCACTCAAAGCGGGAGCCACGCTAACGCCCATCAGTCCTGTGTATACTAGCATTGAGGTAAAGCATCAGCTTGAGGATAGCGAAGCCCAGTCCATTGTCTGCCAGGATTTCCTTTATGAAAACGTTGAAAGGGCAGGAGTGGGACTCAAGAATGTCATCCTGACCAATATCGGGGAGTATCTGCCGCTTTCCAAAAAACTCGCGGGGAGAAGTGTCCTCGGCAGGTACGGTAAGATGGAAGTCCCCAGCCCCCGGGTTATTGAAAGTCACGGCATCCACCAGTTCCAGCAGCTACTAAAGAAATACCCGCCGAATCCCCCGAAGATCGAATTCAACCCCAGGGAAGACATAGTCGCACTCCCCTACACGGGGGGGACCACAGGCTTGCCCAAAGGTGCGGTGTTAACACACCATAATCTGCTCGCCTGCCAGATGCAGGTGCAGGCCTTTTGGCCCACATTTGAGGAAGGCAAAGAGGTTATTCCGGCACTACTGCCGTTCTACCACATATATGGTCAGGTGGTGGTTATGTTGAACGGCCTGATTCTGGGATCAACCCTGATTCTGTTTACCACGCCTGACCTTGAGGAAATCCTGTCCGCCATGGAAAGGTACGGAGCAACAGTGTTCTACAGCGTGCCAACCGCCTACCAATTCCTCAAGGACTACGATAAGACTGACAGGTTTAATTGGAAAGGTCTCAAAATCATCACCAGTGGCGCCGATACACTTCATGAGTCAACAGTGAACGATTGGGAGAGAAGGACGGGGGCCAAGATCATTGAGGGCTACGGGTTGACTGAGTGTAGCGCCGTATCCCATCTCAACCCAATGGGAAGGCCAAAGGTTGGCTCATTTGGGGTTCCGCTGCCCAACATCATGGCAGTAGTAGTCCATCCCGAAACCAGTGAGTTTCTGCCGCCTGGGGAGATAGGCGAGCTGTTGATCGAGGGGCCGAATATTATGAAGGGCTACTGGAAGAGGCCAGAAGACACAAGGGAAACCCTGATCGAGCTGGATGGCAAGACATGGCTCAGAACAGGCGACCTGGTCAGGATGGACGAGGATGGTTACTTCTTCTTCTACGACCGGAAGAAGGATATGATCAAGTACAAGGGCTATTCCGTCTTTGCCCGGGAGATAGAGGAGGTCTTGCACCAGCATCCAAAGGTCAAGACGGCAGGTGTCCTGGGCGTTCCCGATCGCGACGTGGGACAGTTGATCAAGGCGATCGTGGTACTCGAAACCGACGCAAGAGGGAAGGTATCCGAAGAGGAAATAGTCAAATACTGTGAGGAGAACCTGGCCCATTACAAGGTCCCAAAGATCGTAGAATTCAGAGGTGAGCTCCCGAAGACAGACGTGGGAAAGGTGTCCCATAGGGAACTCAGGGAAGAGCTGGAGGAGGAATGAGGTGATCCCTCCCTATTTTGAGGTTGAGAACCTGACCAAGCGCTTCGGCGGTCTGACTGCAGTCAACGGGATCAGCTTCCAGATTAGCAGGGATGAGATCGTTGGCTTGATCGGTCCCAATGGATCGGGAAAGACCACGTTGCTGCGCCTGATAACAGGCATATTGAAGCCCGATTCCGGCAAGGTAAGATTCAAGGGCAGGGATATCACCAGGTCCAAACCCTGGGCTATCGTTGACCAGGGAATAGCGGGAACATTCCAGGTCGCCAGGCCATTTCGCCGTTTGCCCATCATCGCCAATGTCATGGTAGCCTGCCTCTCCCCCAGGGCAATGAAGAGGGGGGAATGGATTAAGACGATCGAGGCCAGAGCGTTGGATGCTCTGGAGTTCGTGGGCATTTCCGACCTGGCCCTTGAGCCGGCTTCCTGCTTGTCCCATGGGGATCTGAGGCGCCTGGAGATAGCCCGGGCGATTGCCACCGAGCCCGAGTTACTTCTGTTAGACGAGCCATTTAGTGGACTGAATCCTGCTGAGACCGAGCTGCTGGCGAAATCGATAAGGAGATTGCACAAGGGGGGCAGGTTTGGCAGACTGCATAGCGAAGGACCAACGATGATTATTATTGAGCACAAGCTGGCAGAGCTCATGAAAATAGTTGACCGGGTCATCGTGCTCGATTTCGGCGAGTTGATTGCCGATGGCATTCCGGAGGAGATAGTCAAGGACGAAAGGGTGATCGAGGCATGTATGGGCAGGGGGGTTCGCTGAGATGCTTCTCGAGGTGAAGAACCTATCGGTCTGTTATGCTACCGCCATGCTACTAAATGACCTGAGTTTGGGCGTCGAGGAGGGCGAACTGGTCAGCCTGGTGGGGCCGAATGGCGCCGGAAAGTCAACGCTGCTTCGAACCATAAGCGGATTGGTGAGATGGGAAAAGGCTGCGATGAGGGGGGCGCGGGCCGGAGACATAACGATTGAAGGCACTGTGCACTTTGCCGGTGAGAGGATCGATAAGCTGGCGGCACATGAGATTGTAAGAAGGGGATTGATCCATTGCCCGGAGAGAAGCAAGCCCTTTCCAGAGATGTCAGTTACCGATAATCTGAAGGCCGGTGGCTATCTGTGTAATGACAGAGGAGAGGTGCAGAGAAGGTTAGAAACGGTTTATCAATTGTTCCCGGTGCTAAGGGAGAGGGGGAATCAGATATCGGGAACACTATCCGGCGGAGAGCGACAGATGCTCGCCATTGGAAGGGCGTTGATGGAGCAGCCCAAGCTCCTGTGTATCGATGAACCTTCAACCGGCCTCGCCGCAAAGCTGAAAGATGAGTTGTTTGCGCGCATAAGACAGATTCGAAACTCGGGGATTGCCGTGCTCCTGGTCGAGCAGGACGTCGGCGCAGCGTTCCAATTGGCCAGCAGAAACTACATTCTTTCCCATGGAAGGGTGATCGCTGAGGGGACGAGCGAGGAATTGCTCAAAGACGAGACCATCAGGAGGACATACCTCGGCCTATAGCTCCATAGTCTCTAATCCAACTCCGCCGTACATACCCGGCACGTCTTGCGGGTGGCTACGTTTCGCAGCTTGCACCTGGGGCATATCTTCTCGATCTTGTCCCGCACCCAGGTGATGAGTCCCTCTGGCATGAACAGCAAGACAAGCAGTACCATGATGGCAAAGAGCAACATCCGTATCTCGGGCGCAATAGTCAGGAATTCCATAAGCAGGACAAGGATGAATGCCCCTGCTATTGGCCCATAGATGGTGGCGATTCCTCCAAAAATCACCCATATGATGACCTGAAACGACAGCATGAGTTCCAATGTTGACGGACCGGCGATCCTCATAAAATGGACATAGAGGCCTCCGGCGATCCCGGCAAAGAATCCGCTCAGACAAAAGGCCAACAGTTTATATTTGGTTGTGTTTATGCCCGATGCCCGGGCTGCGACCTCATCTTCCCGTATGGCGTGGAAAATGATGCCAGTCTTGGAATCGGTGATCTTCCACATAACAAATCCCAGTCCGATCATAAGGGTGACCGCGATATAGTACTCGATTACCCGCGAACCGAAAAGGCGGTCTATGCCGGAGACGCCTAACTCACCGCCGGTGATATCAGGAATAACGAATACAACTCCGGTGAGGATTAAGGGAAAGGCCAGGGTGGCAAGAGCCAGGTAAGTGCCCCTCAACCTTAGACAGGGCACACCGACAACTAGTCCTGCCACCACCGCAGCAAGCGCCCCAAGAGGTATAGTCACCCAGGGGGGTAGACCAATGTTTAGATTTAAAAGGGCAGATGTGTAGGCAGCAACCCCGAAGAAGAGGGCATGGCCAAAGCTTATCTGGCCGGTGAAGCCAGATAATAAATCCCAGCTAGCAGCGAAGATGGCAAATATGCTTGCCATTATCAAGATGCGAAGATAGTACGGATGCGCCATTACCAGAGGTAGCAGCAGAAGGATCAAACAGAAAAGCAAAACTACTGTCCTGCTGGGGAGGACCAGTACCTCCCCTCTGAACCCCTTGTATGCCCTGCCAGCGTAGGAGGATATGATGCTCATCACCTTTCCTCTTCAAAGGATACGCCGAACAGGCCTTCAGGCCTTATCAAGATGACAACTAACATTATCCCCAGTGCCACAGCACCCTTTAAATGGGCGCCCGTAGGGACTAATACAACGACCAGGGTCTCGGCAAATCCCAGGATAAATGCCCCCAGCAGACTCCCCTTGATGCTGCCCAACCCTCCGAGGACGACGACGGCCAGGATCATCACCAACGGGTGCATCCACATATGGGGCCCCAAAACCTGCAGGGGAGCCACCAGTGCGCCGGCGATGGCCGCCAGCGCCACAGATATGGCCATGGTTATCATTCCTGTTCTGGCCACGTTTATCCCCATCAGATTGGCCACTTCTCTATCCTGAGCAGTGGACCTGATAGCAATTCCCAGCCTGGTTTTCATCAACAGGGCCCATGTACCCAGAAGAATGATCAAAACCACCCCGAATGTTAGTATCTGCTGGTAGAGAACCTTGGTCCCCAGTATCTTCGTGTACCCTGAAATCAGGCTGGGGACCCCCCGAAAGCCACCCCCGTACCCTATGAGCATGGCCTCCTGGATGACGATGGCGAGGGCTATGGTCACTATCAATATCGTGGTCTCATGGCCACGTACGGGGTCGATGACCAGCTTATAGCTGAATACCCCTATGATAGTCACAGCTACTATCGAGAGGATGACGGATAAGACGAGCGGTAGGCCGAGGGAACTGGCGAAGGTAAGTATCAAATAGGCGGCCAGCATGTAGAACGCGGTGTGGGCCAGGTTGATGATGCGGGCTACCCCAAAAATGAGGGAGAAGCCAACTGCCAGCAGGGCGTACACGCCACCGCTTACCAGTGTATAGACTATTATGCGTTCAATCACGGATCACCCAGGCCGCCTTAGAAGATACAGGAATACGCCCCCTCGACAAAGGCACATGCCCAGCCAAGGGGGCATACCCCACTGAATTCCATACGCCAAACTGTGGCAAAGGCCGAAACGGAACTATCCAGCCAACGGCTGAAGCATCACTGTCCCGTCAACGCTGCCTCTACCCACGGCGGCAGTTCATAGTCTACAGTGCCCTCATAGACTACCCCCAATGCTTGTATGGGGTTAGGCCAAACGGTGACCAGCTCCCCATCCTGCCATTGGACGCCGAGGCCGGTAACATAGCCCGGGCCCCAGGTTAAATCGTGAGGAGTATCTGAATCTGTCCCCATGAAGACATATCTGCCGGCGGCTCCACTCAAATCGGTAGCTTCAAGTGCAGTAACAACGTCAT